>JALVDE010000021.1 GCA_027009375.1 Gammaproteobacteria bacterium | reverse complement strand
AAGGCCTTTACTGAAAAAGGCCAGCTGATTAATTCCGGTGACTTTGATGGGCTTACTTCAGAACAGGCTATGGCCAGAATTCCTGAAACCCTGGAGCAACTGGGTAAGGGTAAAAAACGTATTCAGTACCGTCTGCGTGACTGGGGTGTATCCCGTCAGCGCTACTGGGGTACACCGATACCTGTTATTAACTGTCCCGACTGCGGCTCTGTACCGGTACCGGAAGACGAGCTGCCGGTAAAACTACCCGAAGACGTAGTGATAACCGGTGCCGGTTCACCGCTGAAAAAAATGCCGGAATTTTATCAGTGCCAGTGTCCGCAATGCGGTGGAGAAGCTGAACGGGAAACCGATACCTTTGACACCTTTATGGAGTCATCCTGGTATTATGCCCGTTACTGCTGTCCGGATAATGATCAGGCCATGCTGGATGATAGGGTCAATTACTGGGCGCCGGTGGATCAGTATATCGGTGGTATAGAACATGCGATCCTGCATTTGCTCTATTCCCGTTTTTACCACAAGCTGATGCGTGATGAGGGGCTGGTTAATAGTGATGAACCGTTTAAAAACCTGCTGACTCAGGGAATGGTGCTTAAAGACGGGGCAAAAATGTCCAAGTCCAAGGGTAATACCGTGGATCCCCAGGGTATTATAGAAAAATACGGAGCCGATACCGCCCGCCTGTTTATGATGTATGCCGCGCCTCCGGAACAGTCACTGGAGTGGTCTGACAGCGGAGTGGAAGGCCAGTATAAATTCCTCAAGCGTCTGTGGCGTATTGTCCATGAGCATATTGAGGGCGGTCTGGCCGGTGAGTTTAATCCGGACCAACTGGATGCAGAAGCCAGAAAGCTGCACCACAAACTGCACCAGACCATCGGTTCAGTAAGCGATGATATTGGTCGCCGGCATACCTTTAATACTGCCATAGCCAAGGTGCGGGAACTGCTTAATATGATGGAGAAAATGACTGATCATCTGGAGCAGTCTGAAGCCGGGCGGGCCTTAAAACAAAATGTCCTGGAAAATGTTATTCTGATGCTGTCACCGATAGTGCCGCATATTACTCACAAATTATGGCAGGATCTGGGACATACTACTGCGGTTGTAGAAGAGATCTGGCCGCAGGTGGATGAGTCGGCACTGGTGGAAGACAGCGTGCAATATGTGGTCCAGGTGAACGGTAAACTCAGAGATAAACTGGAAGTGGCCAAAGACACTGATAAGCAAAGCATTGAAAAACTGGCTCTGGAAACCCCCGGAGCGGTTCGTAATACCGAAGGTAAAACGGTGCGAAAAGTGATTGTAGTACCGGGAAAACTGGTCAATATTGTGGCTAACTAGCTCAGACATCTTACAGAAAATTTTAAAAGGCTTATAAAAATAATGAATCAATCTATTCTGTTAAAACCACAAATTTTATTTCTCATACTGAGCCTGTTTCTGGCTGGTTGCGGCTTCCAGTTGCGGGGTGATCTGGTTCTGCCGGAACTGTATCAACGGGTTTATCTGGTGGACAATGGCAACCGGGATATTAGTAAACCGCTGAAAGCGGCACTGGAGAGTGTGGGTACTAAACTGGAGCCAACGGCTGAGTCAGCGACTTCTGTAGTCACCTTACTGACCAGCGGTGTACAGCGTCGGGCGCTTAATGTGGCAGGTAATTCCGTGCGTGAATATGAACTGCAGTTAAATGTTGCTTTTGTGGTGCAGGATCATGAAGGCAGACAGGTTGCAGAGCAGCAGACCGTCAGTGTGATCCGCAATTACCGTAATAATATTAATAATGTACTGGGCTCCGATAATGAAGAAGCGATTATCCGTAAGGAAATGTATCAGGCAGCGGTGATCAAGATCTTACGTCGTATGAAAGCCATTGCAGAATATTAAAACAGTTTTATTGTCTTGCAGATTAAACCTGAACAGCTAAGGACGCATTTAAAAAAACAGCAGCTGCCTGTTTACATGATCTGTGGTGATGAGCCTCTGCAGCATCGTGAATCGGTTGATATGCTGCGTAAAGCCGCTCACTATTACGGTTTTGCAGAACGGGAAGTCTATACGGCTGAAGCCGGCTTTGACTGGCATACTCTGAGTTCTGCAGCCAGTGAATTGTCACTGTTTTCCACTCAGCGCCTGATTGAACTGCACATGCCTACAGGCCGGCCCTCGGACAAGGGCGAGGCTTTAATTGAATATTGTCAGAATCCACCCCAGGATGTGCTGCTGTTGATAGTGGCCGGTAAAGTGGAAGCGGCAACTAAAAAAAGCAAATGGTATAAAGCTCTGGACAAGGTGGCTGGAATTGTTAATGTCTGGCCTATCAATGGAACTTATCTGAATCAGTGGCTAAACCAGCGTCTTCGCTCCAAAGGCCTGGCTCTGCAGGCTGATGCCATCCAGTTAATTGCTGATCGTATAGAAGGTAATCTGCTGGCAGCCGATCAGGAAATAGAAAAACTGAGCCTGCTGTATCCAGCGGCCGATCAGATGCTCAGTCTTAGTACCGAACAGGTGGTCGAAGCGGTTTTTGACAGTGCCCGTTATAATGTATTTGATTTATTTGACTGCGCACTGTCTAAAGATTTAAAACGGGCCTTAAAAATACTGGCCGGCCTGCGCAGTGAAGGTGAATCTATTATTCTGTTAATGACGCTTATTGCCAAAGAAGTGCGCATGCTGGCCAGAATGACGGCCATCAGGCAGAAACAGGATCTGGAGGCGGCCATGAAACCGTTTTACCTGTTTCCCAAACGCAAGTCTTTGATTAGTCAGACTGTTCGAACTACAGAGCCGGAATACTGGCAGGGACTGCTTGAAGAATTACTGGAACTGGATAAAATGGCCAAAGGAGCCACGGCAGGTGATCCCTGGGATAAACTGCAGCTTATTCTGGCACAAATTGCCGGGCAGTCTGTTCTTGCAACACAATAACCAGCAACCTTAAATTTTAATGGAACACTAATGGATATTAAACAATATATGACTCAGCTGGGTCAGCAGGCCCGCCAGGCATCCCGGGTGCTGGCCAGGACTAACAGCAATCAGAAAAATGCGGCCTTAAATGCCATTGCTGATTTGCTGATAAGTTCAATGGATACTCTGCTGGCAGAAAATAACCGGGATCTGGAGGCGGGTAAAGCCCGTGGTCTGGATGATGCCCTGCTGGATCGACTGGCACTGAATAAGGAACGGGTGGAAGGCATGGCGGAAGGCCTGCGCCAGATTGCGGCACTGCCGGATCCTGTGGGTGAAGTATCCGATATGCATTATCAGCCTTCCGGCCTGCAGATCGGCAAGATGCGGGTACCGCTGGGGGTTATCGGAATTATCTACGAATCCCGCCCCAATGTAACTGCTGATGCAGCTGCGTTGTGTATGAAGTCAGGCAATGCCGCGATTTTACGTGGTGGCTCAGAAGCCATTCATTCCAATCAGGCTATTGCCAACTGTATTAAACAGGGGCTGGTGCAGGCCGGGCTGCCTGAACAAGTGGTGCAGGTAGTGGAAACCACTGATCGGGAGGCCGTTGGTGAACTGATCACCATGCAGGAATATGTGGATGTTATTGTGCCCCGCGGCGGTAAGGGACTGATTGAACGCATCAGCGGCAATGCCCGGGTACCGGTGATCAAACATCTTAATGGTATCTGCCATGTTTATATTGACGGCAAGGCGGATCATAAAAAAGCCATTGATGTGGCCTATAATGCCAAAACCCATCGTTATGGTGTATGTAATGCTATGGAAACCCTGTTGGTGGATGCCGCAATTGTGGACGCGGTATTGCCTGAACTGGCACAGAAATACCAGCAGGAAGGTGTGGAACTGCGCTGTTGTGAACGCAGTGCGGCTGTTTTAAACGGTCTGGTGGAAACGGTACCGGCCACAGAAGAAGACTGGGATACTGAATATCTGGCACCCATTCTGTCCATTCGGGTTGTGGACGGTATTGATGCGGCCATGGAGCATATTTTCCAGCACAGTTCCGGTCATACCGAATCCATTATCACCGAAGATTTTACCCTGGCCCGCCGCTTTCTGGCGGAAGTGGACTCCAGTTCGGTGATGATCAATGCTTCGACCCGTTTTGCTGACGGTTTTGAATACGGTCTGGGAGCGGAAATTGGTATCAGTACTGACAAGATCCATGCCCGTGGTCCGGTCGGGCTGGAAGGTCTGACTTCACAGAAATATATTGTACTGGGTGATGGGCATATCCGTCAGTAATGACACACGTTTCTGACCCGTCTCCACTATCTCAGCCCTTAAAGCCCATTGGTGTGTATGGGGGAACCTTCGACCCCATACACTATGGGCATTTAAGACCCAATCTGGAACTCTGCGAATTCTTTGATATGCAGGAAGTTCGCTTTATTCCGGCCTTTATTCCCCCTCATCGGGAGGCTCCTGCCAGCTCTGCCCAATTGCGCAGGGAAATGGTGGCTCTGGCCATTGCCTCGGAAGTGCGTTTTATACTGGATGAACGGGAACTGCAGCGCGGTGGCCCCTCCTATATGGTGGATACCCTTAAAAGTCTGCGTGCTGATTTTCCGGATAATCCACTGTGTTTACTCCTGGGGATGGATGCCTTTCTGGGGATTAACCATTGGTATCACTGGCAGGAATTACTGGATTATGCACATATTATTGTCAGCCAGAGACCGGACAGCGGGTTTGAACAGCCGCAGCACTGGCCGCAGGAGATTGCAGACTTTTACCAGCACAATAAGGGCGATAAAGAGCAGGTTCAAAACCGTTTACAGGGCGTGATCAGCCTGCAGCCGGTTACACAGTTGGCTATTTCTGCTACGGATATCCGTAATCGCTTAAAAAACCACCAATCCGTGCGTTATTTAATGCCGGATAATGTCATTAATCTGATAGAATATCATCACTTATATACTTGATCATCTTTAAATTTTTGAAAATTAAATAAGGTAAACATAATTTAATGGAGCTTGATGAATTAAAAGCACTGGCAATTAATGCCGTGGAAGACCTGAAAGCCTTTGATGTCAATATACTTGATGTGACCGGGCGTAGCAGTATTACCGATGTATTGATTTTTGCCAGCGGTCGCTCTGACCGGCAGGTTAAATCCATTGCCAATAATGTGGTACAGGAAGCTAAAAAAGCCGGTGTGGCGCCTTTGGGTGTAGAAGGCCTGAATACCGGAGACTGGGTGCTGGTGGATCTGGGTGATGTGGTCGTGCATGTGATGCTGCCCCAGGTCAGGGATTATTACGGTATTGAACGGATCTGGGAAGTGGATGATGATACGGACCAGTCTCTGGATCAGGGTTAGGTGAATATTTATCTGCTGGCCGTAGGCAATAAAATGCCCGGCTGGGTAGAACAGGGATACCAGGAATACGCCAAACGCATGACGGCAGACTGTCGGTTGAAGCTGGTGGAAATTACGCCGGGTAAACGGGGTAAAAATGCCGATCTGGCGCGTATTAAACAGAATGAGGGTGAAAAGCTCCTGCAGGCCATTCCTAAAGGTGCTCTGGTTATCGCCATGGAAGTCAACGGCAAAGCCTGGAGTACCGAACAGCTGGCGCAGCAAATGGATGGCTGGCTGCATGGCGGACAGGATGTGGCACTATTGATTGGCGGTCCGGAAGGTTTGAGTGAGGACTGTGTCAGACGGGCTGATATTAAATGGTCCTTATCACCGCTGACCCTGCCTCATCCGCTGGTGCGGGTGTTGTTGAGTGAGCAGTTATATCGGGCGTATAGTATTTTAAAGAATCATCCTTATCATCGCTAGTGTTAAGACAGGGCAGGAGCATACTTTGGTTAAAATATGTTCAAATTGAAATTTATGACTTCTGAGTATCCATTGGCCGTGCTTCTTGATGAA
>JALVDE010000020.1 GCA_027009375.1 Gammaproteobacteria bacterium | reverse complement strand
TAAGGTTGAAATAGACCAGTTCATAGAAAAAACAGATAACAACAGGGAAAGCGCTATAATTCCTGCTATTAACAACAATTTTGCTTTTATGGTCATATGTCATCCTGTATTTTGCTATAATTTTTTAAATGATAATTAAATAGTCTTAAGGGTATTATTGGCATTTTCCAATATTACTTGAGTAAAATTAGCTTATATTTATAAAAATTCAATTATTATTGTTTTAATCCATAACCATTCAGACTAAAGAGTTTAGGAGACAGGATGAAGACTTTTATTTACCGGGCATCAAAAAAGCCTGATTCCTATCTTTATATTGTTCAACAGGATGATTTTTCTAATGTACCTGAAGCCCTGTTAAAGGTGTTGGGTAAGCTGGAACTGGCCATGGAACTTGAATTGCATAATGAGCGGAAACTGGCTCGTGCTGATGTGAATAAGGTGAGGCAGGCCTTGCAGGAAGATGGTTTTTATCTGCAGATGCCGGATGAGTCGGATAAACTGGCACTGGCCGGGAAAAAGCCGGTGTCCAATCCTGTGCCCAGGCTATAGGTAACCAGGTTACAAGTTACAGATTTTAGGCTTCAGGTTTTAGGAGTGGGACGGGATCTTAGTTCGATTTTTTTGCGGAAAATATATTTGTAGTGTTTCATCCAGTACAGCATGGCAATGGCTTCACCAATCACTGCGGGGATGCTGATGCGATTTTTGTAGAGGGTCAGGTTGGGGTCTAGCGGCCAGAACAGCCAGAGCAATAAAGCTATAAAGTAGGCCGTGATATAGCTGGCGGCCAGACAGCTCAGGGCATGTTTAATGGTTCGGTCAGGCGGGGCAATAAAACGGGCCATAACCAGCCACTGGCCGATGGTGATAATAATCTGGATGGGGGCATTAATAAAAAAAGCCAGTACCATTGCGTCCAGTACTTGCAGGAAATTCATAAGTATTAGCCGATTACTGAGCCAAAAACTTATTCCGGGGCTTTACCCATCATAAATTCCAGCAGGGCTTTCTGGGCATGCAGACGGTTACCGGCTTCATCCCATACTACGCTTTGTGAGCCGTCAATAACAGATGCACTGACTTCTTCACCCCGATGTGCGGGCAGACAATGCATAAACAGGGCCTCTTTATCGGCCTGTGCCATAAGTCTGTCATCTACAATAAAACCTTCAAAGGCTTTTTCCCTACGGGCCTGTTCTTCTTCCTGGCCCATGGAGGTCCAGACATCGGTTACTACCAGATCGGCACCTGTAGCTGCTTCCATCGGACTGCGGGTAATGGCTACCTGATTGCCGGCAGCCTCCACAATACTCGGTACCGGATCATAACCTTCAGGACAGGCAATATTCAGTTTAAAGCCCCATTGACGGGCGGCATTAATATAGGAATGGCACATATTATTACCATCGCCGATCCAGGCTACGGTTTTACCTTCAATACTGCCGCGATGTTCCTGGTAGCACTGCATATCAGCCAGTAACTGGCAGGGGTGGTACATATCAGTGAGCGCATTAATAACCGGAACTGAAGAATACTGGGTAAAGGTTTCCAGTTTTTCATGTTCAAAGGTACGGATCATAATAATATCCACCATTTGTGACAGCACCCGGGCGCTGTCTTCAATGGGTTCACCACGGCCTAACTGGGTATCCCTGGGGGACAGAAATAAAGCACCGCCACCGAACTGCAGCATGCCGGTTTCAAAAGATACCCGGGTGCGGGTGGAGGATTTTTCAAAAATCATTCCCAGCATCCGGTTTTTCAGAGGCTCGTAAATTTCACCGGCTTTCTGCATCTGTTTTAAAACAATGGCACGGTCAGTCATTTTTCTCAGATCAGAACTGGAAAAATCCATTAGGGTCAGAAAGTGGCGTAATTGAGTTTCAGTTGTCATTGTTTCTCTCCTGCCGGGCAGGTTATTGGTCAATCAGTTTATAAAATGTTATGAATAATGGCTCAGGTTTTAATTTATGAATGAACCAGGTCAGAAATTAATTCACTGACGATGCTTATAATTTCATCGGCCTGATCACGGGTGGTGATCAGGGCCGGCAGCAGGCGAACCACCCTGTCTGCGGTCACATTAATTAATAGTTTTTTATCCAGAGCCTGCTTAACCAGTTCAGTACAGGGGCGATCCAGTTCTATACCTATCATCAGTCCCCTGCCGCGAATATCAGTAACTTTATTTTGTGCTATTAGGTCACTTAAACTGGCTTTGAACTGCTGTCGGAAATACTGGCCGAGATCAGCTGCGGCCTGATCCAGCTGGTTTTTTTCCATAACCTCTAAAGTGGCCAGTGCTGCGGCACAGGCCAGAGGTGTGCCTCCAAAGGTGGAGCCGTGGGTACCAGGTGTCAGAGTTTCTGCAGCGATTCCCTTTGCCAGACAGGCACCTATGGGGAAGCCATTACCCAGGCCTTTGGCCAGGGTCATTACATCGGGAACAATATTGCTGTGCTGACCGGCAAACCATTTTCCGGTACGGCAGACACCGGTCTGAATTTCATCCAGGATCATCAGGTAGTCACTGGCATCGCAAAAGGCTCGGATTTCCTGCAAATAGCTTTCTGGAGGAGTTGCCAGTCCGCCTTCACCCTGTACCGGTTCAACCATTATGGCCACAATTTGATCATTATCTTTACAGGCGCTTTTAATGGCATCCATATCGTTAAAATCAACATGAATAAAGCCGGGCACCAGGGGTTCAAAGCCGTCCTGAATTTTACTGTTGCCGGTGGCAGATAAAGTGGACAGGGTGCGGCCATGAAAGCTTTTATTAGCAACAATAATGGTCGGTAGGGCAATGCCCCGGTTATGACCGTAGCGGCGGGCAATTTTAATCGCCGCTTCATTGGCCTCAGCACCGGAATTACAGAAAAACACCTTATCCATAGCAGCAAGCTCACAGAGCTTATCAGCCAGCTTTTCCTGATTAGGAATGCCGTATAAATTTGAGGTATGCATTAAGGTAGCAGCCTGCTCACAAATTGCCTTGCTGACTTCAGGGTGTGCATGCCCCAGGCCGCAGACTGCAATACCGGTCAGTGCATCGAGGTAGCGGTTATCCTGCTTATCATAAAGATAACAGCCTTCACCTTTGACAAAGCTGACCGGCAGGCGGCCATAAGTATTCATAATATGATCAGACATTAAAATTCGACTTTTTTGTTTAGACTTTTTATGGTTTAAGTTATTATCAGGCCATCTGTAATTTTAAAATAAACGGCTCAAAATAAAAAAGCAGTCGGTAAGACTGCTTTTTTGTAAACCAGACATTATATTGATTTGCTTTCTCTAAATCAAGGGCTAAATTATGGTCTAATCCAGGTTATCTGAATGGCAATAAATACTGAACAGACTATCAAACAATCGATGGAAGAACGCAACCAGGCATTTTTAAACTGGATAAAGCGCTGTAATGTGTTTAATAAAAAGGATTTTCTGCCTTTTTTTATTGATGACACACTGCTGGGCTATGTTCATAAAGACAATAAAGCACTGTTTAAATCAATTAAGCATTTAATGGTGTTTACTGATTTTAATGGCCGGGAGGGGCTGACTTTTCATCCGGATATTAATTCTTTTGAATTACGTACCAGGGCCGCTGATGAAATTGCCCAAAGCTGGTTAAAATCCGGTGTTATCACATCCTGGGTAGGAGAGCAGTATGACGTCAATACCGGTTTCAATCATCCGTCCTTTTTTACTATTGAACGGGCCGCCTCATCTATTCTGGGTATAAAAAAATACGGTATTCACCTTAATGCCTGGGTGGAAAAGCAGGGTGAAATGTATTTATGGGTAGCCCGACGCGCCAGAAATAAGCCGACTTTTCCGGGTAAGCTGGATCATCTGGTCGCCGGAGGTCATGGCACGGGTTATACTATTGAACAGACCATGATTAAGGAATGCGGTGAGGAAGCCGGGGTGCCTGAAACTATTGCTAAAACTGCAGTTCCGGTTTCCATGGTGACCTACAATATGGATGCTGGACAGAAGTTACAGCAGGATAACCTGTTTATTTATGATTTAAAGCTTGATGCCTCTTTTGTACCGGAAAATACCGATGGGGAAGCTGAAGCGTTTTACCTCTGGCCGGTAGACAGGGTACTTAATATTGTAGCCACTACGGATGAATATAAAACCAACTGCAACCTGGTGATTATTGATTTTGCTATTCGTCATGGCTTCCTGAAACCGGATGAACCTCTTTATACTGATCTCTGTGCAGGTCTGCAGCAGAGGATTTAAATACAGTCTCTACAAATCGTTCTTTCTGTGGTTGATATGAATAGTAATCAATAAACTTGATAAGTCTCACTTCTTTTCTATTATTAAACTAATGTTTAACTAAAAAACCAACCAGGAAACTTTTTCTGTTAAGAGCTTTAACTGTAAAGAAAAAATAATAATTGCCGACTAATACCTGTACAGGTTTCATCTGGAAGAAAAATGACAGGTTCAGCTTGCCTGACAAGGTTGCAGGTTTGCGGGGGGGAAGTAAGTGAGTTCAGTCAAACAATTCAATGTAAAACAATTTTTAAATTCTGTTAAAGGGCGTCTCGGGCTGGTGCTGTTATGTGCCGTGCTGGGTATGATGTTCTTTGCTGTTTTGAGTATTAATGAATTTGCTAATGTCAAACAGACTCTGAACCTGTTTCAGACGGATATTAATCAGAAAATTTCTCAGTTATCCAAACAGAAGCAGGACATATCTAAAAAGAAATCACTGCTTTCAGAAGAAAAACAGAAGATTTCCCGCTTAAAAGAAAGTATTTCCAGAGATAAACATAAAATTTCTTCCCAGAAAGAAGATATGATTGAACGTTCTTTTCAGACCGGTCAGAAATCCGGTGTGGTCTATCTGTTAATGGAGTCCCTGGCCAGAGGGGAAAAAATGCTCTGGGAATATGCTGCTATCAAATTATCCAATGGCGATGACTCCGGTGTGTTCCCCCGCTTTAAACAATTAAAGACTGAGCGCAGTAACCTGATGATGGCCTTTTCTTTCCTGGAACCTCAGTCCGATGAAGAAGCCCAGGTTAAGATGGCATTTATGGAGTTTGTAAAAAATAAAATTAAACCTCTGTTAAAAGAAGTAATCCTTTCTCTGCGTAATGAGGATTATGTCAGCTACGACATAGCCAGCAAAAAAATAACACCAACTTATGCTGAACTGTATAAACTGGGTCATCAGCTGATAAAAATCATCAATGCACAAACAAAAGCTTTTGACAGTCTGAGAGATGAACTTCGCAGTAAAGAAGAAGAGTTTGTCAAACAGGAGCAGCAGCTCCAGGAACGGGAAAATAAATTAAACAGAGAAGAACAGCAACTTACCATTATAGAAAACAGGCTTAATGACCAACAGAAGGCGGTTGAAAAAGAATCAGCACAACGTCTGAGTGAACTTGAAACCACCCTTAATAAAGCTTCACAGCAGATACTAATTATTGGTGTGGTTCTGGTGCTCCTGTTAATTATTACTGGCTGGTTTATTGCGACATCTGTGACCAGACCGGTCAATGAATTAAGTAAAAATATTAATGAGATTGCCGATGGTAACGGTGATCTAAATAAGGAATTGAAGCTCAGTAATGTGACAGAGTTAAAAGAGATCGCTTCGGGCTACAATACGTTTATTGCTAAACTGCGTAAAATGCTGCAGGATATTGGAGACACTGCTGACAGGGTGTCCCTGTCATCCATGTCTCTGAAAGAAGGGGCGGAACAGAGTAACCAGGTTGTTCACGAACAGCAGTTTGAAACGAATAATGCCGCTATTGCCATGGATGAAATAGTGGCGGAATTTAATAATATTTCCACTGAAATTACCTCGGCTGCTGATTTATCGGAATCTATACGCCAGAAAACCGGGGTCAGTATGGAAC
>JALVDE010000019.1 GCA_027009375.1 Gammaproteobacteria bacterium | reverse complement strand
CCAGCGGTAAAGGCGGGCGCATCCTCAAAGAAGATGTTTTAAATGTTATAAATCAGAAACAAACTACGGCGGGTGAACAAACAGCAGCTCAAACAAAAGTACAGTCTGCAACACCCACAGGGCAAACTACATCTAACTATCAGTCCAAAGCCCCAAAAACCGATACTCAGCCCGATATGGATTTATCCGCCCGTGAAGAACAACGGGTTCCTATGACCCGTCTCAGAGCCAGGATTGCTCAACGCCTGCTGGAAGCACAGCACAATGCCGCTATATTGACCACTTTTAATGAAGTCAATATGAAACCGGTTATGGATTTACGCAAGCAATACAAAGAACTGTTTGAAAAAACACATAACATCAAACTCGGTTTTATGTCCTTCTTTGTTAAGGCCTCAGTTGAGGCATTAAAACAGTTTCCGGCGGTGAATGCCTCCATAGACGACAATGATATTATTTATCATAATTATTTTGATATAGGTATTGCGGTATCCTCTCCCCGGGGACTGGTCGTACCGGTATTAAGAAATGCTCAGAATATGTCCATGGCCGGTATTGAATCCACCATTAAGGAACTGGCCATAAAAGCCAGGGACAGCAAACTGTCTATTGATGATTTAACCGGCGGTACTTTCTCCATTACCAATGGCGGAATTTTTGGTTCCCTGTTATCTACCCCGATTTTAAACCCGCCTCAGAGCGCTATCCTGGGCATGCATAAAATTGAAGACCGGCCAGTGGTAGTAAATGGTGAAATAGTCATTCGCCCGGTTATGTATCTTGCCCTGTCCTACGACCACCGTATCATTGACGGACGGGAAGCCGTACAGTTTCTGGTGGCTATAAAAAATTATCTGGAAGATCCGGCCCGACTGCTACTGGAGGTTTAAACCTATGAGCTCTGAATTTGAACAATTTGATGTCGTTATTATCGGTGCCGGCCCGGCGGGTTATGTAGCCGCCATACGCTGCGCTCAACTGGGTCTGAATACCGCCTGCATTGATAAATGGCTGGATGAGGAACAGCAGCCCCGCCTGGGTGGAACCTGCCTTAATGTCGGTTGTATACCCTCCAAAGCGCTACTGGAATCATCTCATGTTTATGCCCAGAGCAGTCAGCATCTTTCCATGCATGGTATTGAGGCCAGCGGCCTGTCATTAAACCTGCAGCAGATGATGGAGCGTAAAAACAAGGTGGTCAAAACCCTTACTTCCGGAATTGAAGCCCTGTTCAAAAGCAATAAAATCACCTGGATCCAGGGCGAAGCCCGTATTAAAAACAACCAGGATCTATTAAATAAACAGGTGATTGTTCATCAGCACAATAAGCAGAGTGTTAAACTCAAAGCCTCCAGCATTATTATTGCTACCGGTTCTTCTCCGGTTAATATTCCTGTTGCCCCTGTTGATAATGACTCTATTGTAGATTCCACAGGCGCCCTGTCTTTTAGTGAAGTTCCGCAAAAACTGGGCATCATTGGAGCCGGTGTTATTGGCCTGGAACTGGGCAGTGTCTGGAGCCGTCTGGGATCAGAAGTGACTATTTTTGAAGCCCAGGACAATTTTCTGTCCATAGCCGACACCCTGATTGCCAGGGAAAGCCTGAAAATTTATCTTAAACAAGGCCTTGATATACAGCTTAATACCCGTTTACTGGAAGCTCATACTGTAGATTCAGAAAATAGAAAAAAAACGGTTCAGGTTAATTACCAGAACCAGGACGGCAAACAATCCGCACAGTTTGACAAATTAATTATTGCAGTAGGCCGAAGCCCTAATACCAGTGACCTGTTTGAGGACGAAACCGAACTGGAATTTGATGAAGGCCGCTTTATCCATGTTAACCAGCATTGTGAAACTTCCCTGCCCGGTATTTATGCTATAGGCGATATTGTACGCGGCCCCATGCTGGCGCATAAAGGCTCAGAAGAAGGCCTTATGGTTGCAGAACGGATTGCCGGTAAATTCAGAGAGGTCAATTATGACCTTATCCCGTCGGTTATTTATACCCATCCTGAAATTGCCTGGGCAGGTAAAACCGAACAGGAGCTAAAAACTGCTGGAATTGATTACCAGATAGGTACCTTTCCTTTTGTTGCCAGTGGCCGTGCCCAGGCCGTGGGTGAAACCAGCGGTATGATCAAGGTACTGGCTGATGCCCGCACAGATCGAATACTGGGCGTCCACATACTGGGCAACAATGCCTCTGAAATCATTGCTCAGGCCGTTATTGCCATGGAAATGGGTGCCAGCTCTGAAGATATTGCCCTGAGCGTATTCGCCCATCCTACCCTGTCTGAATCTTTTCATGAGGCAGCTCTGGCAGTATCGGGTAATGCACTGCATATTATGCAGAAGCGTAAATAAATCGTGTTAATTTTTCGTAACTATTCTGCCCAAATTCAGCCCAAAGTCACTTTTTTCTGGTAAAATCAACCAGATTATTTGATGTGATTTGGATTGCTTTGCTTCTTTTTTATTATTTTGACAAATATCAATTCTAAACCCATCTAAAATAAGCTACCCTAACACGGTTATAAATTTCTGGTCGCATTGGATAAGCCGATGCGTGAGTTAACTTTTGGAGAATGTACATGATTAAACCTCATGGATCTGATGAACTAAATCCCCTTTTTGTTTACGACCCTGCTGAAAACGAAGCATTACAGAAAGAAGCGGAATCTTTACCTTCTGTACTGGTCAGTTCTGCTACGGCAGCCAATGCAGTTATGCTGGGTGGTGGTTATTTTAACCCTCTGACCGGCTATATGAACAAGGCGGATGCCCTTTCAGTTGCCCGTGACATGAAAACCACTTCCGGTTTATTCTGGCCCACTCCGGTTTTAAACCTGCTACAGGATGCCCAGGGCGTTAAAGCCGGCGACCGTATTGCTCTGAAAGATCCCAATGTTGAAGGTAATCCTGTACTGGCCGTAATGGATGTTGAAGCCGTTGAAGAATTTACTGATGATGAAATCAAGGAAATTACTCAAAACGTTTATCGTCCAAGTCCTGATGAAGCGCATCCAGGTGTTGATGCCTTTGTTGCCCAGGGTAAGGTTCTTTTATCCGGTCCTATCAAGGTACTGAACTTCTCCTACTTCCAGACTGAATTTCCAGATACTTTCCGTACTGCCGTTGAAATCCGTAATGAAATTGCTGAACGCGGCTGGAAAAAAGTGGTTGCTTTCCAGACTCGTAACCCAATGCACCTGGCACACGAAGAACTGTGTCACATGGCTATGGAACGTTTAGGCTGTGACGGCCTGGTTATCCATATGCTGTTAGGTAAACTTAAGCCCGGCGATATCCCTGCTCCTGTTCGTGATGCCGCCATTCGTAAAATGGTGGAATTATACTTCCCTGAAAACAGTGCCATGGTAACCGGTTACGGTTTCGATATGCTGTATGCAGGACCTAAGGAAGGTGTATTACACGCAGTGTTCCGTCAGAACATGGGTGCTACTCACTTTATCATCGGTCGTGACCATGCTGGTGTTGGCGATCACTATGGTGCCTTTGATGCTCAGAAGATCTTTGATGAAGAAGTGCCAGAAGGTGCATTAGAAATCGAAATCTTTAAAGCTGACCACACCGCTTACTCCAAGAAACTGAACAAGGTTGTTATGATGAGTGAAGCACCTGATCATACTAAAGATGACTTTGTACTGCTTTCCGGTACCAAGGTTCGTGAAATGTTAGGCAATGGTATTGCGCCACCTAAAGAATTTTCACGCCCTGAAGTAGCCAAGATTCTAATGGATTATTACGAAAGTCTGAAAAAGTAACAGGCTTAATCTCCTGAATCAAAAAAGGCATTATCCTTAACTGGATAATGCCTTTTTTATTGCTGGCTTCTAATCAAGCCTTCTTTTATTTTTACTCCAGAGCTACATACCAAAAAATGACTTTAATTTAGCCCAGAAGCCTTTCTTCTGTTTGGGCTGCACCGTTCTGACCGGAACCTGCTGTTTCTTTTTGGACAGTTCTTTCTGTAACTGCTGCTGAAAATCCGCAGACATCATCACGGTCGCTTCACTTTGGGTATCCGTTCCTGCTGTGGAAAATGGAGCATCTCTGAAAAAAACGATTTGATGTTTACCAATTGTAATAATATCACCGTCTTTTAAATGATGACGGTTAATTTTTTTGTCATTAACAAAAGTACCATTGGTACTGTTCATATCAACCAGTTCGGGACCTGAAGCAGTGGCATAAACCGTAGCATGATGGCCGCTGATGGCCAGATTATCAATCGTTATATCATTACTGGCAGCCCGGCCAATAGTAATGTCCTGTTTGTCCAGCACAAATTCCTGAACATCCTGCCCATCAAATCTTAATACCAGTCTCATCAGTACTCAGCACTCCATTTATAAAGAATCTAAATTGGGTATTATCTAAATTAATAATAGACCATAAACAACAGATTATCACAGGTTTTTAAAAAAGTTTTGGACTTTTTTTATGGCTCTTTTAGGTTCATTCAGTAAATTGGCTTCAGCCTGCAATTCTTTAAGACGTTTATTATCAGCATCAATACCCAGACCGGTACTAATGTATTGCTGAGCTTTCTGATAATGGTATTTATCCAGTTCAGAACGGGCCAGCAATTCATAGCGATAGACGACATCCTTAATACCCTTTTTGGCTTTTTTATTGCCTGGATCCATATCCAGAACTTTCTGAAAATAATAAATGGCATTATCATTTAAGGGAGTTGTCAGGTGATAATCTTTTAGACACTGCTGACCTTTTGCAAGCAGTTTGTTAATCTGACGTTTGCGATTAAGCTGTTTTTTACGCAGTGCCTGTTTTTGTTTTTCCAGTTCCTGTTTGACCTGTTTAATTTCCTGATCTTTTTGTTCCAGCAATAACAGAGCTTCATTTTTTGCTATCGAGTTTTCAATAGAATCCTGGATTGTGTATTCAGTATCAGCAGGCTGATTAACAACAGGTGCTGTCAGCGAAGGTTTAACATCTGTTTGCACCGATGGTACAGATTCTGTATTTTGAGATTTTAGCGGCTCTTTAAAGAACTGTTCATACAGGGTATTTTTGTTCAGCCATACTGTCGCCAGCAGAATCAAAACCAGTATAGTTGAAGTCACAAATGAACGTTTTTTTTGTGGTTTTCTATTGGCCACGTATTCAACCACAACATCACTATCAATTAGCCTGGTTTCATTGCTCTGTTTTTTAAATTCCGGGTTATCCTTAAAAAATCGCTCAATATAACGAGTGACCAGTTTGGCATCGGATAAGCGCTCTTCAGCTGATTTAGCGAGCAGGCTGTCTAGTAACGGCTGCAGCTTACTGAGTTTCTCAGGGAGTTTAGGGATGGGATCCTGAATGCTTTTAGCAATGGTTTCAATTTCAGACTCGCCCTGATAAGGTTTTTCTCCAACCAGCATTTCATACATCATAATACCCAGGCTGTACAGGTCGGTACGGTAATCAAAGGGTCGCCCCTGTATCAGTTCTGGAGAAGCATAACTGGGGCTGGCATAAACTTCACCATTGGAATGTATGGCCTGTTTGGGTTTGCTCTGATAGGAAATACCAAAATCCGTCAGTACGGGACAGCCGTTTTTACGAAATATAACATTAGCAGGTTTAATATCCCCATGAATAATACCCTGTTTATGCACAGTATGTAATGCAGCAGAAATTTTGGTCAGTATATCCAGAGCATGACTGACATCCAGACCTTCAAGAATGCGGTTATCCAGATCCCCGCCTTCCAGGTACTCCATGGCAATAAAATTGTATTTGTCAGTACTGACAACATCATAAACGGTAATAATATTGGGATGTTCCAGAGACGCAATAATTTTGCCTTCAGCAATAAAACGCTCCTGAATGGATTCATCGAGTTTGGGATTAAGAAATTTGAGGACAACCTGGCGTTGCAGAGATTGCTGCTCAGCAATATAAATAGCGGCCATTCCGCCTTTTGCAAGCAGTTTTACAATTTTATAACCCGCTATTGATTTCATTATTTACAGCTGTCAGGATCTTATAAGAATTAAATCTAAAAATTTATTTTTTATTTCTTATATTAGTACATATTGCACAGATTGGAAACGTTCCTTACAGGCAGAAATAAAAATCAGATGATAAAGTACCATATTATGGCGGCTACAGCGATTGAAAATAATACAATAAGCAGAGGAATCAGGGCTTTTGAAGACGTCTCTTTTATGCCGGGTTTTGATTCAGGTACGTATTCAACAACAACCTTACTGTTGAAACCGGAATCATCAGCCAGGTTCTGGGCGGTTTGTGTTGTACGGGGGTGATCCCGGAGATATTTTTTAATATAGCGGCTTATCATTCGGCCATCAGCAATACGCTCATCGGGGTCCTTAGCCAGCATATGATCCATCAGCGGCTGTAATGGCATTAAATTTTCAGGTAAGGTCGGAACTGGGTCCTGGATGCTGCTGGCAATCATTTCCAGCTTGGTTTCACCTTTAAAGGGCTTTTCACCAACCAGCATTTCATACAGGACAATCCCCAAACTGTATATATCGGTTCTGTGATCAAAATGCTGGCCCTGTATTAATTCCGGACTGGCATAAGTTGGGCTGGTAAGAATACCTTCAGCATTCTGTTCCTTACCGGTGGTATCAACCCGTTTGGAAATACCAAAGTCAGTTAATACCGGGCAGTCGTCAGAACGAAAAACAATATTAGCGGGTTTGATATCACCGTGAATAATGCCTTTACTATGCACCAGGTAAAGTGCATCGGATAATTCCAGTATGATCTCCAGAGCTGTATGCACATCAATTTGTTTCTGGGCAATACGTGCTTCAAGATCCCCGCCTTCCAGGTATTCCATGGCATGATAAAAGTGGATCCCTACCCTGCCGACATCGTAGACGGGTATAATATTAGGGTGCTTCAGAGAGGCAATGATACGGCTTTCATCAAGGAAGTGATCCAGAATGACAGTATCCAGTTTAGGGTTAAGCACCTTTAATGCAACCTGACGCTTAAGAGACTCCTGCTGTGCAATATAAATGGTTGCCATACCGCCTTTGGCAAGAATCCCCTGAATTGTATAACCCTTAATAACACTCATATTATTATTATTGATACCATATGAAATAAGAATTGGTAAATTGATACTGTACATACCTGAAAACAAACAGGTATTTACTGAATTGTAGCTTACTTTTTAATGATTGCCTGTAAGCGATTGCTTACATAATAGAAATGATTGAGATTATTAGAAAAAATTGAGGGAAGGGGTATGCAGAGCTGCAGCCCCCTCAATTCCCCTTCAAAAGAAGGGGAAGTATAACTACTGCTTATTCTTCAGTAGTTCCGCTGTCTGGACTGACAGCATCGGCTGCAATCGCTTTCATACTCAGGCGAATACGACCCTGCTTGTCAATTTCGAGTACTTTAACATCAACAAATTCACCTTCGGATAATTTGTCAGTAACGTTATTAACACGCTCTTCACAGATTTGGGAAATATGTACCAGACCATCTTTACCTGGGATAATGGTGACAAAGGCACCAAAGTCCATAATCTTGGTTACACGGCCATTGTAGATTTTACCCACTTCAACATCAGCGGTAATTTCTTCAATACGACGTTTACATTCCTGTGCAGCAACATTATCAACAGAAGAAATTTTAACAATACCTTCTTCATCAATATCAATATTGGCGCCAGTTTCTTCAGTCAGAGCCTTAATGGTTGAACCGCCCTTACCGATAACATCACGAATCTTTTCAGGGTTAATCTGCATAGTCAGAATGCGTGGTGCAAAATCTGACATATCCGTATTAGGTTCAGAAATAACGGCATTCATCTGTTCCAGAATGTGCAGGCGTGCATCTTTGGCCTGATCCAGAGCAATTTGCATAATCTCTTTGGTAATACCCTCAATCTTGATATCCATCTGCAGGGCATTAACACCGGTTTCAGTACCGGCCACTTTAAAGTCCATATCACCCAGGTGATCTTCATCACCCAGAATATCCGTCAGAACCGCAAAATTGTCGTCTTCTTTAATCAGCCCCATTGCAATACCTGCAACCGGAGAAGAAATAGGCACACCAGCATCCATCAGTGACAGGCTGGTACCACAGACAGAAGCCATGGAACTGGAACCGTTAGATTCAGTAATTTCTGAAACCACACGAATGGTGTAAGGGAATTCTTCAACAGTCGGCATTACCGCAGCCACACCGCGTTTTGCCAGACGGCCATGACCGATTTCCCGACGCTTGGGAGAGCCAACCATACCGGTTTCACCTACACTGTATGGAGGGAAGTTATAATGCAGCATAAAGGAATCTTTATAGCTGCCTTCCAGAGCATCAATGATCTGTGCATCACGGGCAGTACCTAAGGTGGTAACAACCAGTGCCTGGGTTTCACCGCGGGTAAACAGTGCCGAACCGTGAGTACGTTCCAGAACGCCGGTACGAATATGCAGAGGACGAACGGTTTTGGTATCACGACCGTCAATACGGGGATTGCCCGCAAGAATACTGCCGCGAACCACTTTCTTTTCAAGTTTATAGAAGGCATTGGATAATTCCGCCGCATCCCATTTGGCATCTTCACCGGAAGCAAACTTTTCTATCAGGGCATTACGGATATCGTCCAGCTTGTTCAGACGTTCCAGCTTGTCACTGATTTTATAGGTTTCAACAACGTCTGCTTCACATTCGCTGGCAACGGTATCCACCAGTTCCTGATCCACTTCAGGCGCGGTCCATTCCGTTCTGGTTACACCAACTTCTTTAACAAATTCATTAATTTCGTTAATCACAGTCTGTAACTGCTCATGGCCGTACATTACCGCACCAAGCATAACGTCTTCGGGCAGTTCGTCGGCTTCTGACTCAACCATCAGAACCGCAGTATCGGTACCGGCAACAACCAGATCCAGTTCAGATTCATCCAGTTGCTCACGGGTTGGATTCAGCTGATATTCGCCTTCGCTATAGCCGACCCGACAGCAGCCGATTGGACCGTTAAAAGGTACATCAGCCAGACTGAGTGCGGCAGAAGCACCAATCATGGATGGAATATCAGGGTCAACTTCAGGGTTTAGGGAAACCACCGTACAGATAACCTGAATTTCGTTGTAATAGCCTTTTGGAAACAGAGGACGTAACGGACGGTCAATTAAGCGTGCAACCAGTGTTTCATTTTCGGTTGGACGACCTTCTCGTTTGAAAAAACCACCGGGGATTTTTCCTGCCGCGTAGGCTTTTTCCTGATAATTAATGGTTAATGGGAAAAAGTCAGTACCTGGTTTTGGTTCTTTTCGGGCTACCGCAGTTACAAAAACGGTAGTTCCACCCATATTGACCATAACGGCACCGGATGCCTGACGAGCTATCTCGCCTGTTTCAAGAGTGACGGTGTCCTGGCCGTACTGAAAGGTTCTTTTAATTGGTGTCACGCTACTTTTGCTCCGTTATATTCGGCTATTATTTAAAATGAATTAATCTTACGGGTTAATTACTTACGCAGACCCAGTTTAGAGATAAGTGCACGATAACGCTCAACGTCTTTTTTCTTAAGGTAATCCAGCATTTTACGACGTTTGCTGACCATTCTTAACAGACCCTGGCGGGAATGGAAATCATGCTTGTGTTCTTTAAAGTGTTCTGTCAGATCCAGGATGCGGGCTGTTAACAGGGCTACCTGAACTTCAGGGGAACCTGTATCATTAGTACCGCGGCTGTGTTCTTCAATTATTGCGCTTTTTTGTTGTGCAGAAATCATGTATTACTCCTAAAACATTAAAGTACCAGAAAAAATCGATTATCCCGATTTAAACCGGTGCAACTCAATTATAGAGTGTTGCTAAAAAAGAATCGTACTATTACGATCCCGTAAAGGTGCGTATTTTACCTGTTCAACTGATATTAAACAAGCATTAAACCCGCTTTAAATTGTCAATATAAAATACTCAATAACCACCAAAATGACGGATAAAATCAGGTGGTTACAGCCGCCATTATAAAAACAGCAGTCGTTTGGGTTTTAACTTACCGTTTTGATCAAGAACCGCCAGTGCAATCAGGGTATTATTAAAATACAGCCGAAAATCCATATGCACGCTTTCATGTTTATTTAAGGCTTTATGTCCGCTAATGGCTTTATACTCACTATCGCCTTTAAACTCAATTTCATGGCCATGTTCTATGCGCTCCTTTTCCTCACTGCTGAGGTGAATGTCCGGGAAACCGGCTATAGCCGAATCAACCGGCAGCAGTAACTTTTCCCGTTGAGCAAAATCTTCCTGCTGTGTCAGTTGCTCCAGGCTGACAGCCTGGGACAGAGTAAAAGGTTCAGCTTCCAGACGTCGAAGCTCTGCAATATGGGCACCACAGCCTAAAGCACGGCCGATATCTTCACACAGGGAACGAATATAAGTTCCCTTGGAGCAAAGTACTTCAAGTTCAATAAAAGGACTTCCATCGGGGTTATCCGGGGACCACTCAAAATTCAGAAGATTTAACTCGAAAATGGTAATTTCACGGCTTTTACGTTCAATTTCGATACCATTTCTGGCATATTCATACAGAGGACGGCCATTATGTTTTAATGCCGAATACATGGGAGGGGTCTGTTGCTGAGTGCCTTTAAAGGTTTTCAGTAAGTCCAGTAAACGAGCTTCATCCAGTTCAGCTACCGGGCGTTGTTCCAGTATTTCCCCTTCAGAATCTCCGGTAGTTGTCGTAGTACCGAGGAAGCATTTTGCCCGATATCGTTTATGAGCATCAAGCAGGTAATGGGAAAGTTTGGTGGCTTCACCCAGACAAATGGGTAACACACCGGTCGCAAGGGGATCCAGACTGCCGGTATGACCGGCTTTCTGGGCATCAAAGAGTCGTTTTACTTTCTGTAATGCGGCATTAGAAGTGATGCCTGAAGGTTTATCAAGAACAAGAATGCCGTTGACTGGACGGCCTTTTTTCCTACGCGCCATGAATAATTCAGTCTGTCTGGTCGTCTTTATCAGAGGAATGGTGATGCTTTTTATCTTCTTCAACAACCTGCTCAATTAGCTGAGTCAGACGGGCACCATGCTGTACTGATTCGTCATAGCGAAACTGTAACTGAGGTACTATACGCAGTTTGATCCGCTGTCCCAGTTCATGACGTAAAAATCCGCTGGCCCTGTCCAGTCCCTGTCTGACATCATCCAGCAGACTGGCATCCCGGTCTGAATTAATAACGGTATAGTAAACCCGCGCCAGGCCCAGATCACGGGTAACATCAACGGCCGTTATAGATACCATGGACAGGCGCGGGTCCTTAACCTCACGCATCAGCATAGTAGCCAGTTCCCTCTGGATAAGTTCGCCAACCCGACGACTGCGATTCTGATTACCTGCCATTGCTTACTGCCTGTATTTAGTTAGCTGTAAAAAGGACTACAGTGTTCTTTTAACCTGAACACGTTCGTACACTTCAATCTGATCACCGGGCTTAACATCATTGTAGTTTTTAACGCCGATACCGCATTCCATACCGTTTTTAACTTCCTGTACATCATCTTTAAAACGGCGCAGTGATTCCAGTTCCCCTTCATAAATAACCACATTATCACGCAGTATACGAATAGGATTGCTGCGTTTAACCACACCGTCTATAACCATACAGCCGGCAATGGCACCAAGCTTGGGAGAACGGAACACATCACGCACTTCAGCCAGACCAATAATTTCTTCCTTGAATTCAGGTGACAGCATACCGGTCATGGCAGATTTAACTTCATCCAGCAGGTCATAAATAATACTGTAGTAATGCAGATCAATGCCTTCTGCTTCAATGATCTTTTTCGCTGTCGCATCGGCACGGACATTGAAGCCGATAATAATAGCTCCGGAAGCCACAGCCAGCTGAGCATCAGAACCATTGATTCCGCCTACACCGTCAGCAACAATATTAACCTTGACTTCATCGGTAGAGAGTTTTTTCAGTGATTCAGAAATCGCTTCTACAGAACCCTGCACATCGGCTTTAAGCACGATGTTAATGGTCTTCACATCACCGCTTTCCATCTGGGTAAACATATTTTCCAGCTTGGCGGCCTGCTGACGAGCCAGTTTAACATCGCGGTATTTACCCTGACGGAACAGAGCCACTTCCCGTGCTTTACGTTCATCCTTAACCACCATGACTTCCGCACCGGCAGCCGGTGTACCGGAAAGCCCCAGCACTTCCACCGGGATAGAAGGTCCGGCTTCCTTGATGGTCTTACCATTTTCATCAACCATGGCACGAATACGACCGTAGTCCTGACCGGCAATAATGATATCACCTTTTTTCAGTACACCTTCCTGAACCAGGATAGTGACTACTACACCGCGGCCTCTGTCCAGGCGTGATTCAATAACCACACCTTTGGCAGGCCCATCAGGAATAGCCTTGAGTTCCATAATTTCAGCTGTCACAGAAATGGCATCAAGCAGATCATCAATACCTTCACCGGTTTTCGCGGACACAGGTATAAACATGACATCACCGCCCCACTCTTCAGGGATTACATCAAGAGCTGCCAGTTCATTCTTAACTCGTTCAGGATCAGCGGCTTCCTTATCTATCTTGTTGATTGCAACAATAATAGGCACATCAGCCGCTTTAGCATGCTGAATGGCTTCCTTGGTCTGAGGTTTAACGCCGTCATCTGCTGCTACGACGACAATAACGATATCCGTCGCATTGGCACCACGGGATCGCATGGCAGTAAAGGCGGCATGTCCTGGAGTATCCAGGAAGGTAATCATACCTTTATCAGTATTCACATGATAAGCACCTATATGCTGGGTAATGCCCCCGGCTTCCCCTTCAGTCACTTTGGACTCACGAATATAATCCAGTAATGAAGTTTTACCATGGTCAACATGACCCATAATAGTGACCACTGGAGCCCTGGGCACAGCTTCACCTTCATTATGAGTTTCCATCAGGGTATCTTCAATTTCATCGCTTTTCATGGCAACCGGTATATGGCCCATTTCTTCTATCACGATGGATGCGGTTTCCTGATCAAGCATCTGATTAATGGTAACCATGCTGCCCATATTCATCATAACTTTTATGATTTCACCGGCTTTAACGGACATTTTCTGAGCCAGATCGCCAACCTTGATAGTTTCAGGCACTGGAATTTCCAGTACTTTCTTCTCAGTCGGCATTTCAAATACGTGCTTGGTTTCTATATTTGGTGCAGAGGCTCTTTTCTTCTTGAAACGACCTTTACCACCCTGCTTTTCATCCACACTGAGCTTGCCCTTACGGGAGCGACCAGCAGACTTGCTGCTTTTTTTGTCTTTATCAGAGAACTTGGGTTTATCAGGATGTCTCTGTTTGGCTTTTGTAGTCTTGTCAGGTCTGGGAGCTTCTTTAAGAATAGGCTTGGTCTGTTTTCTGGCTCGCTCTTCAATTTCAAGCTGTTCTTTTGACTTGGCTGATGGCTTTTCACTGGCTGAAGGCTCTTTACCGGCTGAAGGCTCTCTACCAGCTGAAGGCTCTTCAACCGTTCCAGTTTCACCCGTTTGTTTTGTTTCCGCTTCCTTTTTAGAAGCTGCTTCTGCCGCTTTGGCTTCTTCAGCCTGTCTGGCTGCTTCTGCTTCCAGCCTGGCCTGTTCTTCTGCAGCCTTCTGTTCTTCCAGACGTTTAGCTTCAAGCAGTTCTTCTTCAGCTGAAATGGCCGGTTGGGTATCTTCCAGGGTACTGCGTTTTACATAGGTTCGTTTCTTGCGAACTTCTACCTTAACTTTTTTACCGCCTTTTTTAGAACTTGAAGCTGCGGTCAGTTCAGTTGTGGTTTTACGCTTCAGGGTAATTTTATTCGGGCTGCTGCTGCCTGCACCATGCTTGTCACGCAGATAAGCCAGCAATTGCTGTTTTTCTTCTTCCGTTACGGTTGAGTCCGGACCTTCGACTTTAATTCCGGCACCATGCATCTGTGTGATCAGTCGATCGACGGGCGTACCGACGGTTTCGGCAAATTCTTTAACTTTGGTTTCTGACATAATTTCTCTCCTCGCCCAACCGCTTATTGCTTATCTTCTAGCTGCTGTTCTGATGGTTTATCGACACTAGCCGTGTCATTGTTCTGTTCTTCCTCAGCAAACCACGGGGCTCGAGCGGTCATAATCAATTCAGCCGCTTTGGCTTCATCTATACCTTCTATATCAAGCAGTTCGTCTACTGACTGTTCTGCCAGATCTTCCATGGATATAATGTTTCTGGAGGCCAGTTTGTGAGCCAGCGTTTCATCCATGCCGTCCATTTCCAGTAAATCGGTAGCAGGCTCAGCATCACTGAGCTGTTCTTCATCACGAATGGCCCTGGTGAGCAGTACATCCTTGGCTCTTTCACGCAGGGCCATAATCGTATCTTCATCCAGCTCTTCTATTTCCAGCATCTCCTGCAGCGGCACATAAGCCACTTCTTCCAGAGAGGTAAAGCCTTCGTTTAATAATAAAATAGCCAGGTCTTCATCAATATTCAGATTTTCCATCATCTGATTAATGATTTTCTGGGCTTCTTCTTCCGTTTTACTTTCGGCTTCCTCAACCGTCATAACATTGAGTTCCCAACCGGTAAGCTGGGAAGCCAGTTTAATATTCTGGCCGTTTCGTCCAATGGCCAGGGAAAGCTGGGATTCTTCAACAGCAATATCCATGGAATGACTTTCTTCATCCACAACAATGGACTGAACCTCTGCCGGTGACATGGCGTTAATAACAAACTGAGCCGGATTTTCATCCCATAAGATAATATCAACCCGTTCCCCGGCCAGTTCATTAGAAATAACCTGAACTCTGGAACCACGCATACCGACGCAGGCACCTACAGGGTCAATACGATCTTCATGCGCTTCTACAGCAATTTTGGCCCGCAGCCCGGGATCACGTGCCGCGCCATGAATTTCTATCAGACCTTCCCCGATCTCAGGAACTTCAATAGTAAATAGCTGAATTAAAAATTCAGGCATAACCCGACTCAGGCTTAATTGCGGCCCCCGGTTCTGAGACTTGACTTCATACAGATAACCGCGGGTTCTGTCACCATTACGTACCGGTTCGCGGGGGATCATGTCTTCACGCTTGATAATCGCATCAATATTATTGCCGATATCAACAATGACATTGCCACGCTCAATGCGCTTAACCGTTCCTGAAAGCATTTCGCCAATGCGTTCCTGGTACTCATCCACCACTTTCTGACGCTCAGCTTCACGAACCTTCTGCACAATAACCTGTTTGGCTGTCTGGGCTGCAATACGACCGAACTCAACAGATTCCATGGGTTCTTCTATATAGTCGCCGGGTTTTACATCCGGGTGTTCGTCCTTGATTCGCGACAGCAGAACCTGCTTGTCATAATATTCAAAGGGGTCAACTTCATCATCCAGCACCTGCCAGCGGCGAAAAGTCTCATAATCTCCAGTGGTTCGGTCAATGGATACCCTGACATCAATGTCCTTACCGGCTTTTTTCCTGGTTGCCGAAGCTAATGCATTTTCCAGCGCTTCAAAAATAATATCTTTTTCAATACCACGTTCATGTGAAACGGCATCAACAACCAGAAGAATTTCTTTACTCATACTTTTGTCCTAACAGTTCCGATTACTATCGGAGGTCAATAACTGGATACCAGGAGCAACCTGCTCCTATGCCCTGATTAAAATTTAGCAATAATATTTGCTTTATCTATATTGGCAAACGGCACAACAAGCTGTTCTCCGTCCACCATAAAAATTATATTCTGATTTTCTTTATCAACTGACTCTATTGTGCCTTTAAACTTACGCTGACCATTGTCAAGCTGCGGTCTCAGGGTTTTAAATTTTACGTCTTCACCCGCAAACCGTTCATATTGATCCAGTTTAAACAAAGGCCGGTCAAGTCCCGGAGAGGAAACTTCCAGAGTGTATTCAGTCGCAATGGGATCTTCTACATCCAGTACAGCGCTTAGCTGACGACTGACATCGGCACAGTCATCAACACTGATACCTTTATCAGAATCAATATAAATTCGTAAAATTGAATGCCTTCCCTGTGAAATATATTCCAGCCCGACAAATTCAAAATCCATGGAACTGACTACTGGTTCAAGCAATTCATCAAGTTGTTGGGTTTTAGCAGGCATTTATGCTGTTCTCAAAAGTTGCTCTCAAAGATACAAAATCATTCTTAAAAAAATCGTTACAAATAAAAAATGGGCCAAAGGCCCACTCTTAAAATCCTGTTACTTTATCCAGTAATAAGCGGCAGAGCCGTTATTAATAATTAACCCGGGTAGCTGAAACTAACCTGAGCCTAAGGATAAATACAGGCTGGAGAATTCAATCTCTCATTTTAAATGATAAATTCTGCATTAAAAACATCTGAAGATACAAAATGTAATGCAAAAAATTTATGCGCTAGATTATAGGGTTATCTGCATTTCATAGCAAGTTCTTTATTCCCAAATGGATAAAAAAACAAGACCAGGATTAAAAGCCAATAGCGGGTCTTATTTACAGCCTGACACACTCATACAAAGCAAATATAACCTCACTATTATTCAATAACTTATGAAGACAATGTATATTTAACATTAACAAAACACATAGAAACCGATAAAATTCACAGAAATTTGAATAAATACTGCTATTCTTTAGATAGTTTCCATACAGAAATTGCCTTGCTGGCAATTTACCGGAACACAAAATTAAAATCGAAGCGGACAGACAGAAATGACTGAAATAGAACTCATAGTTAACCAGTTTATTCTTGAACAGGGAAAATTATATACTTTGCCCGAGCTGTACCAGCAGCTTGAAGAAAAAATCCAGTCCAGAAATGCCTCTATTGAAGAAATTGGACTACTTATTAATACCGATGCCGCATTAAGTGCCCGTATTTTAAAGCTGGCCAACTCACCGCTTTATGGTTTTCGTTCAGAAATAAACACCCTGCAAAGAGCTTTGAGCCTGATTGGACTGCAGGAAGTGAAAAACCTGATCCTGATGGATGCAGTAGCTGCTAATATTAATAAAAATCAGTCATTTGAAGTTTTAAAAATGGAGGATTTCTGGACCCGTTCTGTGTATATTGCCCTGCTTTGTAAGCGTATAGCTAAACGTATTAAGCACCCCAATACGGATCGTCTGTTTATCAGCGGTATTATGAGCCGAATCGGTCAGCTGATCAGCTGTACCACCCGCCGGGATGAAGTTTTAAAAATTATCAATGAAACACTCAGTTACCCGCTAATGGATGAGTTTAAAATTGAATTTGATCATCTGGGCTTTAACTATAATGAGTTAAGTGCAGAACTGCTGCAGCACTGGCATGTACCGGAAGATATTACTTTTCCTCTCCGCTACCTGCACTGCCCCCTGGATTTACCGGACAACCTGGGTCCGGAAACCATAGTCGATATTTATATCCTGCATATCGCCACCGTTTATACCCACCTGCTGCAACACGAAGACAGCCTTGAACAGCATAATATTCTGGATCCGGATGCCAATGCCATGACCAGCGATGCAAACATGTATATTGAGCACATACCAGCCAAAATTAATCAGACGCTTGCTATTAGTGCCGATTTTATTGATGATATTCTGTTTGAAATAGAACTGGATGCACTGGAAATCCTGAATATTGTATTTCCTAAATCAACCACTATTTACTAATAGTTTTCTTATTTAAAACCGGCAATTAAAAAATAACAAACCCAGGGCATTATGGAAACACAGTCAGAACCCAGCAAGGTATTCAAGGTATTATTTCGAGGCGTAATATTACCCGGTTTTGATAAAGATGATGTTATTAAAAATGTCCATGACATTACCCGTATTCCCGAAGCGATTATTAAACGCAAGTTTTTTTCCGGAAAAACAGTCGTTATTCGCCATGCCGATACCCAGGAATATGCCACCCGACTGCAGAAAACCTTTGCCCAGGCCGGTATTGAAACCTACATTGAGGAAATAGTAAAAGAAAACTTTTCTGCAAATGAAGATTTTAATGAATATAATGCCTCGGAAAGCCCTGAGCATTCAGACTCAGCTTCAAAAGGCTCTAAGACACTGATTTTAGTCAGCATTGTTGTTATAACGCTGATTGCCATGGTATTTTTAACTGATGTCTTTACTGGCAAGGAGTCTGAAATACCGGTCAGTATGACCGACACACAAAAAACCCAGCCTGAAGAAAAGATTGCAGCAAAACCAGTTAAAAATAAATCCACTGATTCTGAAACACCGCTCCAGAGTCATCCTGTATCACCGTCACAAAGAAAATCAGAACCCGCCGTATTATTTAGTTATGATGATATCACTCAACTTATTAAAATTACCCGTTTAAATGAACTGAAGAGGATTAAAACATTTTTACCTTTATTCAGGCTTACTGAAAAACAGCAGGCTG
>JALVDE010000018.1 GCA_027009375.1 Gammaproteobacteria bacterium | reverse complement strand
GTAGCATTGAAATTAATTTTTCGAAATTATAAATATTCAGCTATTATATAAAAAGGATTCACATATATGTCTTTAAGACGTTTATTACTTGTAAAGGACAAATAATTCCACCTGTCCACTCCTTTCAACATGATTCAAACTAATACCTTTTATAATTTCATAATCATAAAAGGTGATACCATGTGCACTAATGAGAAAATGATATACTTGCTCTCATTATGGCTTTGCAGTCCTACTTTCTGACCAGAAGCAATATCCTCTGATATACAATCTTAAAACCCATCTGTTCAGTTACTACAAAGCCATATTTTCAGGAGGTTAGACCTTGGCGAGAGTTTAATACCGCATAGGTTGTTCATGATAAGATTGTTGTAGGCCTGTATTGGTCTAATAGAACTGGATAGGTAATCCCCCCGAAAAATAATTCTTTTCATAAGTGGAATTTTCCATTAATTTTTAATGAGGAGAACCTACAATGAAGAAGTCCAGATTTACAGAATCCCTGAACATCGGCATTCTGAAAGAAGCTGAATCTGGCTTACCGATCACCGAATTATACCGTCAGTTTCTCTTGGTAATGACACTGCTACACTGTATCAGCATTATTTTTTCCTGAAACTATTGGTGTTTTACATTTTTTTGACTTCTGATTAACTCCGCTTTTACCCATCCTCTGGTAATATGGCATTTTTAATTCTTTAAGAATAATAATGTTATGTCATCAGGTGTACCTTTTATATCTCACTATCTGAATCGCTATCAAAGTTACTTTATACTTTATACACTGTTTCTTTTAATATCTTTTATAACCCGTCTTGGCCTGACTATATGGTCCTTCTCAGAAATTGATTTTTCCTTTTTCAATATCTTGTTTATCATACTAACGGGCTGGTTATATGATACTGTTTTCTTTCTTTATGCTTCAATACCCTTAATATTTGTATATTGGCTGGTACATGAAAAAATATGGCATAGCAGGATATTTAATGGATTAATAACACTGTGGTTTATAATAACCATTTATATACTTTGCTTTATTGTGGTTTCCGAGTTTATTTTCTGGGACGAATTTCAGGTGCGTTTTAATTTTATATCTGTTGATTACCTGGTATATAGAAAAGAGGTTATGGATAATATTAATGAGTCCTATCCGGTGTTGCTGATTCTGAGCTTAATGGTACCAGTAAGCCTGTTAATTGCGGCTGGTTTCAGGAGAGTAATTAATAAAACTTTAAATGTCAGCAGTAAAATAATACAAAGAACCGGTGTTGCTCTGACTTTGTTACTATTAACCCTCTTAGCTTATAACTTCGTTGATCAGTCTCAGTTCCATAGTTTGAGCAATAATTATAACCGTCAATTAGCAGCCAATGGACCTTATCAGTTTTTTGCCGCCTTTAGAAACAATCAACTCGATTATGATTACTTTTATAAAAAAATCGATAAACAATTAGCTGATAAAGTGATCCGTGACAGCCTTGATAATCAATATTCAAGCTATCTGCATCCCGAAGAGCCGATGAATATTGGTCGGTATATTGACAACCCCGGCACTGAAAAAAAACTTAATGTAATTCTTATTTCAATAGAAAGCCTGAGTGCAACTTACCTGGGAGCCTATGGAAGCAAGGAAAAACTTACCCCGTTTATGGATAAGCTTGCACAGGAAAGTCTGTTTTTTACTGATTTTTATGCAACGGGTACACGAACAACACGGGGACTTGAAGCCATTACTTTGTCTATTCCTCCTACGCCAGGGCGTTCAATAGTTAAACGCATTGGTTCTGAAGGTGATATGTGGTCATTGGGCAATGTACTTAAAAGCAAGGGGTATCAGACCACTTTTATCTATGGTGGTCGAGGCTATTTTGATAATATGAACAGCTTTTTCCTAAAAAATGGTTATGATATTGTTGATCAGACAGATATACCGGATAAAGAAGTTAAATTCAGTAATGCCTGGGGCGTTTCTGATGAGGATTTATACGAAGAAACTATAAAACAGGCAGATAAAGCTGTTAAAAAAAATACCCCGTTTTTCTTCCATATAATGACAACATCTAATCATCGGCCTTATACTTATCCTGATAATAAAATTGATATTCCTTCCGGTGATGGTCGTTATGGGGCAGTTAAATATACAGACTTTGCTCTTAAACGCTTTATAAACCGGGTTAAAACCAGGCCCTGGTTTAAAGATACTATTTTTGTTATTACGGCCGATCATTGTGCTGGAAGTGCGGGTAAAGTGGACTTACCGGTCGGACGATACCACATCCCATTTATGATATATGGACCAAAACATATTCAACAAAATGTTATTACAAAGCGTTATAGTCAGATTGATATCGCACCAACCATTCTTGGTCTGTTGAATATGGATTATAACTCATGGTTTTTTGGCCAGGATATGTTAAAAGATAACGGCAATAATAAGCAATTAGCCTTAATAAGCAATTATCAATATCTGGGAATGTATTTAAACAAACTGGTGACCATTTTAAAACCAAAAAAAGAGGTGGATCAGTATTTAACCCAATCAAAATTATCTATTAAGTCTCAGGTCGCGTCTTCTGAGCAACAGATGGATATTAATAAAACCATTGCATATTACCAGACGGCTGCATATCTTCTTAAAAATCATGTTAACTCCTGGTCCAGGAATCAGAAATGATTAAAGTTATAACCGCTGAATTTTACCTTTTTTTTACCAAATTATAACCAGTTTTATACCCTGTATGTTATAAGCTAAGCGTTTAAAAAATATAAAAAAAGTACATGGTGTTTATGTCAACTACAGCTCTATCGACTACAAATCATTCTGCTGAAATAGCGCCTTTTTCCTGGTGGAATTTCTGGAAATATTATTTATTCTTTTTTTATTTTTCCGGTTTATATCAGATTATTGTTGTGTCTTCTGCTACCGCAGGTGGTGTTGGTCTCCGTCAGTCAATTTATATGAGCTTTTTATGGCTTATCCCAATATTATTATTCCCCCGTTACAGTAAAGTTATTTCAGGTGTTACCGGGCTGGTTCTATGGGCTACGTCACTGGTATCTATGGGCTATCTGGCATTATATGGTCAGGACTTTTCACAAAGTGTATTGTTTATTATCTTTGAATCCAATTTTTCCGAATCCAGAGAATTTCTGGAATCTTATTTTAAATTCTGGATGATACCGGCATTATTTGTTTATTCCTTTTTACCTTATTTGCTTTGGAAAAATTTAAAACCACTATATGCAACTAAAAACCTTCGCTTCTCAATGGTATTTGTTCTTACTTTTATTGTGGGGTGGCCGAGCATTAATCGATTAGTCTTTCATTCTATGCCTCTTGAACATGCTATTACAAAACAAATGGATCGTATGGAACCCGCTGCACCCTGGCATCTTGTTTTTGGTTATGTAAAATACCGGAAAACACTGGCTGAAATTGAACGACATTTACTGGCCAATAAAAAACTTCCACCGTTAAAGGGACTTGTCGATAACAATGCAGATTCTGAAAATACTCTGATTCTGGTTATTGGCGAGTCAACTAACCGGCAGAGAATGAGCCTTTATGGTTACCAGAGGAAAACAACCCCCAGGCTGGATGCTATAAAAAATGAACTTCTGGTGTTTGATAATGTTTATTCACCCCGGCCGTATACTATTGAAACTCTGGAACAGGTTCTTACTTTTGCCGATCAGAAAAATCCTGATTTATATTTAACTAAGCCTACACTTATAAATCTGATGAAGCAGGCTGGTTATAAAACCTTCTGGATCACTAACCAGCAGACTCAGACTAAAAGAAATACCATGCTGACGACTTTTTCCAAGCAGGCGGATGAACAGATCTATCTGAACAATAATCGTATGCAGGATTCTAATCAATACGATGGTGTAGTTATAGAACCTTTCAAAAAGGTATTAAATGATTCAGCCAGAAAGAAATTTATCATAGTTCATCTACTGGGTACACACAGGAAATATCATTATCGCTTCCCGGAAGATTTTACTGTTTTTAAAGATAATCTGGACTTGCCCAAATGGCTGGATGATGATCAGTCAGAAGAATATAACGACTATGATAATGCCATTGTTTATAATGATTATGTGGTTTCCAGTTTAATTGATATTTTTAAAAAAACCGGAAAGAATGGTATGTTAGTCTATTTTTCAGATCATGGTGAAGAAGTCTATGATAATCCTGAAAAACTTTTTACTGGCCGTAATGAAGGGGCACCGACCAGTACCATGTATACAATCCCCTTTATTGTCTGGCGCAGTGACTCCTGGGCAGAATCTAATGTAATTAATAATCCTGATGAAATAGTACACCGTCTCTATAGCACTTCTGATTTTATTTACACCTGGTCAGAACTGGCGGGTATCCGTTTTGATGACTTTGATGCAGCTAGAAGCCTTGTTGGTCAGGGCTTTAAATCTCATCCTGTCTGGATTGGGAACCCGGGTATTCCTTCTACCCTGCGAGATCTGCGCAAGCAGCCATTTCCAGACATAGAACTGAAGCAAAATACCAGTGTTTCAGGACCGGAAAAAAATATAAATACCGATGCGTATAGAATTTAATGGCTAAATTTACATTAGTTCAATGATTAGAAAATACTCATTAAGCATATACAGTCCGCTTAAAACCAGCACTACTCCGGCAATTACTTCAAAGGTTTTCTGGTAACTGGACAGTATTTTTAAGGATTCCAGCCAGCCCATACTCAAGGCACCCAGAATGATGGGTATGCTGCGTCCCAGGGCAAAGGCCAGCAATAAGGCAAAACCAAAACTGACAGAACCGATGGCGGCACTGGCCGTGAGTGTAACCAGTAAGGCTGGTGTACAGAAGGGACATACCGCCACTGAAAATGGAATTGCCAGTAAAAAAGCGCCCCAGATCCCGGTCACTCGTTTACCCTTTACCCCAAACCAGGGTAAGCGAATATTAATAATACCGGCCCACATCAGCCCCATAATAATCAGCACCGGGCCCAGCAGCAGTCCCCATTGCCGACCCATTACACCCTGTACCCATTCACCGCCCATGGCAGCAGCGATACCCAGTACAACATGGGTCAGCAGCATACCAAAGACAAAGGCACTGCCCATTAAAACTGCACGGCGTGGCTCATGGGCTTTGGTCACATAAGCCAGCATGACCGGCACGGAAGCAAATGAAACCGGGTTAAAACTGAAAATCAGTCCGGCCATAAAAGACAGGCCAATGCCGGCCCAGCTTGCGGTATGCAGGGTTTCCTCCAGACTGCTGGCTGAGATATCCAGTTCCGGGATCAATAAATACACAGCCGTTCCCAGTAATAGAGCCGCAGTCAGGTAAGGACTGCCTTTAGCTGCTTTATTTAATAATTCTCTGGCATCTTCATGTACCCCTTTCCAGGAGGCAACAAACAGGGGGACTGAAAACAGAGTGGCAAACAGGAAGCCGGCCAGAACAGCAAAACCAATAGAGTTAACGGTGGCCGCCATGCCTGCTGTTACTACGACCAGAGGCAAGGTGCAGGCGGGCAGGGTAAGGCCCAGCTGCAGGGAAAAGGGTAATGATTTTCCGCCGGGCAGTAATTTAAAAAACTCCAGGTGCGGTACGGGAATATAGGTGAACCTGGAGATAACATAAACCACTGCCATAACGGATAAAATAATACTTGGGGTATAACTGCCCCATTGCGGTGTTGCAAAGGTGACTACAGACAGAGTAAAAATACCGATTAACAGAAGGGTTCGGCTGAACCAGACCAGGAAGAGATCATGCCAGGCTTTTGAATTACTGGATTGATTAATACGTACCGAAAACAGGGTGTGCGTGGCAATGGTGCAGGGCTCAAAAAGGGCCAGCAGTCCCAGTAAAGTAGCAGTCAGGAGTAATAAAGTTATCATGATTGTTCCCCTTCCATAGTCTG
>JALVDE010000017.1 GCA_027009375.1 Gammaproteobacteria bacterium | reverse complement strand
GGGTTTCATTATTATCAAGCTGAATAAACCGGGCATCTATCTGCAGATAAATCCCTTCTTTGTCCACCCAGGTCATTTCATGGGCATCCTGTTCCCCCTCATCCGCCAGATACAGCATAGGGCAGTGTTCTTTACTGTGATAATAACGTCCCTCATTGGCACACAGGACATCATGGCTGTTACGTCCCTGTATATCCGCATCCTGCCATTTAAGAATGTTTTCAGCACAGGGATTGATTGCCAGAATATTTTTTTGCGCATCCAGATGCAGAACACCTTCGGTAAGGTGCTGAAACAGTAATCGTTCAGTATCAGGATGCGAAATATCAGGCATGACTTACTCGTAACAGGCCCATTGGATCTTCTTTATTATCTAAGGGCTCTATCACACCGGTAACCCGTAAGTCATCCTGTTCACAATGAGACAGATCCACAATACGTTCATCTATACAGCGTTTACCATCTGCTTCATAGATAATTTTAACCTGTGGCAGCAACGGTTTCTGTTTATCAATTTCGATCACCAGAGCCTTTTCACCGGAACTTAAACGTACCGCGCTGGTAAGCGGGTAAATGCCCATAACGTGGATCAACTCACTGACAATATCTTCTCTGAACTGGCCTTTTCGGGCTGACTGGTAAAGCAGCTTAAGCGCATTAACCGGCAACATACCCGGTTTATCCGTCAGACCATGAATATACTCATCGTAAAAATCCGCTACCTGCAGGATTTCCACCAGTTCAAAAATCTCACTGTCTTTTAAATGCTTCGGATAACCGGAACCGTCACTGAATTCATGGTGCTGAGTAACCAGTTTAATAACATTTTCCGGTACATCCTCACTCTGCTGCAGCACCTTTTCCACAATCCCCGGGTGCTGATGGATCAGTTTCAGTTCCATCTCGGTATAGGCCTTATTTTTACCCAGCAGATGAATGGGCAAACGGGCCCAGCCCGTATCGTGCAGCAGGGCGGCCAGACCCAGATCGCTGATATCCTGATCACTGCGTCCCAGACGCATGGCCAGAGGCAGAACCACTGCAAATACCCCGAAGCCGTGATCACTGAGTTTAATGTCCTGGCGATGCAGATGCAGCATGGTTAACAGTGCCTGGTCATTACGCACCAGACTGTCTCTGGCTTCATCAATCAGGGGATTAATGGTCTGCACAACAATGGGTTTGCCTTCCTTAACCAGATTGCCCAGTTCATTCACCATTTTGGAAATTTTACCCTGCAGTACCCTGGCGACTTTTAATTCTTCATTAAGTCTGGCTTTTGTTTCACTGACAGGTTTTTTCTCACCCTGTCCTGATTGTACTGTTGCTGATTTGTCTTCATCAGATTTATCCACAGCAGGAATATTTTTATCTGTCTCCTGAACCTGTTCTGAAGTATCTCCAGAGGAGACATCATCACCACGTTGCAGATCAATCACCAGCTCTTTAACACCGGCTTTTTTTAACAGCAAAATATCTTTCTGGGAATTAATTTTACGTCGATGGCGTAAAAAAGGACTCTGCAGCCAGGGTATGTCCAATTCATGAATAAACATACCGGGCTGCAACTGGGAGATTAAAATCTTTCTTGTGGATGCAGAAATGGACATACAAAAAGTATAGTTTGAATTTACCAAAAAGAAATATAAAATGGGTGATTTCTGTCGTGAAATGACAAATCAATGAAATACTCTACAACATGCAGACATGATGCCCGCACTCCAAGGTATTAAGACATTTGCATATCCTGACGGATGGATTCAATAACCGGGGCAACAGAAGGGCGCACACCCCGCCACAGCCAGAACGACTCTGCTGCCTGACCCACCAGCATGCCCAGACCATCCGAAATATGCCCGACACCCTGCTGTTCTGCCCAGCGCATAAACGCCGTCGGCTCGCTGGCATACATCATGTCATAACAATAGCCCGGTTCAGAAACCAGCTGTGCCGGCAGGGGAGGGACTTCCCCCTGTAAACTGGCGGCCGTAGCATTGATAACCAGGTCAAACTGCTGCCCCTGTAAGGATTCATAACCACCGCCGGAAATATTACCCATATCCGCAAACCCGTCCGCCAGCTCTACGGCTTTAGAAGCTGTACGGTTAGCAATATATAACTGCTGAGGCTGCTGCTCCAGAATTGGTGCCAGCACACCCCGTGCCGCACCGCCGGCTCCCAGAATCAAAACCTTTTTCCCGCTCAGCGGCCAGCCCAGATTTTCCACAATATCATTAACCAGACCAATTCCGTCGGTATTGTCCCCGTCAATACTGCCGTCTGAATTCAAAAGAAGCGTATTCACCGCCCCCGCCCGTTTAGCCCGTTCACTGAGCGTATCGGACAACTTCCAGGCATCCAGTTTAAACGGCACCGTCACATTCAGTCCCTTACCACCATGCCCCTGAAAATGCCTCACCGCCTGCTCAAAACCACCCAGATCCACATGAATGGCCGTATATTCAATAAACTGTCCGGTTTCTTTAGCAAAAGCAGCATGGATCTGCGGTGACTTACTGTGATTAATGGGATTACCCATCACCGCATACTGATCCGGCTTATCAAAATCAAAAATATCACTCATCGCCTATCCTTCCTGAGCCTGCTCTTGTGAACTGCTTTCCTGTTCCTGCTGAGCCTGTAATTTTTTGCGCTTTAAAACCCGCTTATTATGTCCGCGCAATAACAGCACCACCAGCCAGGTTATCAGCAGAGCCGCCGAAACAATAATCAGATTATGCTCCACATCCCCTTTTTCCACCAGCACATAAAAAGTACCGGCCACACCAGAGACTCCGCCCAGGAACATGACTGCTATAGCCAGGAGCATAAAGATAATAAAGTATAGAAATTTGAGGATATATTTCATTTAGATTCCGTTTTAATCCCCAACCCCCTTTAAAAAGAAGGAAGCAGGGCATCACTCTGAGTATCCGGGAGGGGGAACGGCTTTTCTGAAGTTTCGGCAACAGGGATGTTGCCGAAAAGCCTCCAGGGACGGATTTACGGCGTCTTCAGAAAAGCCGTTCCCCCTCCCGGATACGGTCTTTATTTATACACAAGAATCACTCATTTAACCAACGAGCCACCTGCTTCCCGAAATAGGTCAGTATGCCATCCGCCCCGGCCCGTTTAAAACACAGCAATGACTCCAGAATCACCTTGCGCTCATCCAGCCAGCCATTCTGTATCGCCGCCATAGTCATGGCATATTCACCACTGACCTGATAAGCATAAGTCGGTACACCAAACTCATCCTTAACCCGGCGCACAATATCCAGATAAGGCATACCCGGCTTAACCATTACCATATCCGCCCCTTCTTCCAGATCCATGGCCACCTCATGCAGTGCTTCATCACTATTGGCCGGATCCATCTGATAAGTGGTCTTGTCCGCCTTACCCAGATTGGCCGCTGATCCCACCGCATCCCGGAAAGGCCCGTAAAAACTGGAGGCATACTTGGCCGAATAAGCCAGAATACGGGTATAAATATGGCCGTTTTCTTCCAGGGCATCACGAATTTCACCAATACGTCCGTCCATCATATCGGAAGGGGCTACCACATCCGCACCGGCCTCAGCATGAGACAGCGCCTGCTTAATCAATACTTCTACCGTTTCATCATTAAGCACATAACCCGTGTCATCAATCAGGCCATCCTGACCATGGGAAGTAAAGGGGTCCAGCGCCACATCCGTAATAACACCCAGATCCGGATAAGCCTCTTTCAATGCCTTAACCGCCCGTTGTGCCAGACCGTCCGGATTATAGGCTTCGTGCGCATCATCCGACTTGGCACTCTGAGGCGTGACCGGAAACAGAGCTACCGCCGGAACACCCAGTGATACCAGCTCTTTTGCTTCAAGCAGCAACTGGTCAATACTGACCCGCTCCACACCGGGCATGGAACTGACGGCTTCCCGCTGTCCCTGACCTTCCAGAATAAACATGGGATAAATCAGATCATCCACACTGAGCTGTGATTCGCGCATCAGGCGGCGGGAAAAATCATCCCGGCGCATGCGGCGCTTGCGGGTAAACGGATAAACGGTTGATACGCTCAAGGTTCTCTCCTGCGGTATTAATGACAAGCTATAAATTACGGGCTATCAGGCTGTATTGATCGGCCTGATAAGGAACCGGAATGGTTACAATATGACCACTGCCCGGCGCCACATCCATGACTTCACCCTTCTGGCTGCGGATGGCTTCCAGGGTAAACGGCCGGTTACCTTCCGGCAGTATCAGCTCCAGGGTATCACCCACTGAAAAACGGTTTTTTACATCCACTGTGGCAGTCTTTTCAGACGGATCATAAGCAATAATTTCACCCACAAACTGCTGGCTTTTACTGCGCGAATGATTGTCCATATAATTTTGATATTCCTGGGTATGGTGACGCTGGAAAAAACCATCCGTATAGCCGCGGTTGGCCAGACTGTTCAGATCGGCATACAGCTCCATATCAAACGCTTCACCCCGGGCCAGAGCATCAATTGCCTGACGATAGACCTGGGCGGTACGGGCAGCATAATAATGAGATTTGGTCCGGCCTTCAATTTTAAGGGAATCCACGCCAATCTGCATTAGGCGTTCAACATGCTCAAGGGCACGCAGATCCTTGGAGTTCATAATATAAGTGCCGTTTTCATCCTCAATAATAGGCATATACTCGCCGGGACGCTCAGATTCTTCAATCAGATAGACTTTATCTGCCAGCGGATGGCGCTTAAGCTGACTGTCATCAGGAAATGCTTCAGGAGAATTCATGGCTGCAAAGGGATCAAAATCAATTTTCTGGGGCTGGACATCACCGGTTATATCTTCCTGCCCTTCATGCACCTTGTATTCCCAGCGGCAGGCATTGGTACAGGTACCCTGATTGGGATCGCGATGGTTAAAATAACCGGACAGCAGGCAACGGCCGGAATAGGCAATACACAGAGCTCCGTGTACAAAAACTTCCAGCTCCATATCCGGACATTCCTGGCGGATTTCCTCAATTTCATCCAGTGACAGCTCCCGGGACAGGATCACCCGTTCTACACCCATGGACTGCCAGAATTTTACTGAAGCATAATTAGTGGTATTGGCCTGAACCGACAAATGAATGGAGACATCAGGCCAGTGCTTCTTAACCATCATTATCAGGCCGGGATCAGCCATAATCAGTGCATCGGGATTGAGCTCAATAATAGGTGCAATATCATCCAGATAAGTTTTTACCTTGGAATTATGGGGAATGACATTGGAAGCCAGAAAGAATTTTTTGCCCTGTTGATGAGCTTCATCTATGCCGGTTTTAATATTCTCATAAGTGAAGTCGTTATTTCTGGCCCGCAGGCTGTAACGCGGCTGACCTGCATAAACAGCATCTGCACCAAAGGCATAAGCATAACGCATATTTTTAATGGTACCGGCAGGCAATAATAATTCAGGTTTTTTCAGCACTTTTTTATACAACTTCTTATTCAAATATCTGTTTATGTCCGAAAGAAGAGAGCATATTCAGTATTAATTCATTAAACAGGCGCTATTATACCCCTAATTCACTTGTTTATGTGCGCCTGTTATTAGAAAATAAACAGTATTTCAGCCATGATCCACTATATCAGGATGTCTTTGTCGGTTTTTTCTGTCTACCTTTTATTGTATAAAGTTATACAATACCCGAAAATTTAATTTAGCAGCCACTTGCGAATGTCATCAGGAGATATTATGTCAACTTTACAATATGGATCCCGAGTAATTTTTACAATGTTACTCAGCTTATTCTTATTCACTTCAGTCACTGCCAATGAGGTACCGGAACCTCAGCGTTTGATGGAAGAAACTTCAAAGAAAGTGCTTAAATCTTTTATTGAAAATACCGATGCTATACGCAAAGATCCCGACGTGGCACACAAACTTATCCGTGAAAACCTGGTGCCTAAAGTAAATTTCAAATTAATGTCCCGCTGGGTACTGGG
>JALVDE010000016.1 GCA_027009375.1 Gammaproteobacteria bacterium | reverse complement strand
CCTGAATTCAGAAAGGACAGTTCACGGAGACGCTTGGCCAGAATATCATAATGGTATTCTACATCACTGAAAATTTCCTTACTGGGTAAGAAATATATTTCTGTACCGGTTTGATCCGTTTCTCCGACTTCTTTTAATTCTGTAAGGGGTTCACCCATAGAATATTCTTGCTGATACTTTTTACCATTTCTGCGAATGGTGAGTCGGACTGTTTCAGATAAGGCATTAACAACCGATATACCTACACCATGTAAACCACCTGAAACTTTATATGAGTTATCATCGAATTTACCGCCGGCATGCAAAACTGTCATAATAACCTCTGCTGCAGAACGACCTTCTTCTTCGTGCATATCAACAGGAATTCCCCGTCCATCATCCCTTACGCTAACTCCACCATCACTGTGAATGGTTACATCTACAGAACTACAATATCCCGCTAAAGCCTCATCAATTGAATTATCAACGACTTCAAAAACCATATGATGCAATCCGGTACCATCATCTGTATCTCCGATATACATGCCAGGCCGTTTTCTTACAGCATCCAGACCTTTTAAAACTTTAATATTCGAAGAATCGTAGGTTTTCTCTTCGCTCATATATTGTATTTCTCCATTTCTTCTTTCATCTGGCGTATAAATTTAATTGAAATACACGCTAACCGTTCATGCTAATCTAGCTATTATACTCGATCTATAGCCATTCCCTAAGGTTTCTTTTCCTTCAGTTATTCATCATGTTTGTAACTATTCAGTATAAATTAAAGCAACGTAGAGTGAATGGCTGCAGGTACTGGATTTACAGGGTTTTGAAAACATGGATGTTTTCACAAAGCGATACAGGGACGTACTTGAGCGCCCCTGGAAATCCAGTACCTGTAGACAGTCACGGCCAGTTACACTGAATAGTTACTCATGTTTAAGTGTTTTTTTAAATCTTTTGTAACTATCCATCCAGCTACTGTAGATTATCAGCAATCAGACATAATTAGATAAGATAACACTAAATAGTTACTAACTTTTAATCACAGTTTTCTGACAACTTATCCACAGACTTATTATCTGTTCCACGTGGAACAATTTTTTTATACAATACTATTGTTTCACGTGGAACATACCAGAATTTTCTAGCTTGCTAAAAACCTCGAACTTGTTTTCATTTGTTGTTGTTATCATCTTTTGACAGTCTATATCAGACAAAATCTCGGTAAATATTTTAAGATTTGTTTCATCTAATTCACTATCAATATCATCCAGGAGTAAGATTTTATGTTCTGTAGATTGTTCAATATTTGAAAGATATATAAATTGTGAGAGTATTAAACAAAGAATGACTATCTTTTTTTGACCTCTTGAAAGTACATCCCTGGCCAGTTGTCTTCTGTATAAAATTTTTAACTCACTTCTATGAGTGCCAAATCGAGTATTAGATGCATTCAAGTCTTCTTCAAACTTACTAGCCAGGTATTCACTATAATCAACATCTCTTGTCCATCCCTGGTAAAAGTCCAGACGTATATTTTCTGATAAGTCATCCGAGAATCTTGAAATGATATCTCTAAATATAGGCTCAATATTCTTTATCTGTTTTTTTCTATATTGACTGAGTATATTGTTTAATTTTACTAATTGTGGATCCCAGCAATTAATTGTCTGTTTTTCTTTGTCTGATACTGTGCCAGTATTAGGATGTTTTATTGCTAACTGCCTCAATAAATTATTTCTATTACTTAACACTTTTTTATAATCACGCCATTGATTAATAAAGTCTGGTTCCACGTGGAACACACCCCAGTCAATAAATTTTCTTCTTATGGAAGGGCCTGAATCCAGGAGATTGAAACTTTCAGGTGTAATGAGACCAAGAAGGACTAATTGACTGATAGTTGAAATAGAGTAAATTTTAGTAGAGTTTAATTTTAGAGTAGGTTGTACAAAATCTTTTGAACGGGATATAGCAAGCGTAAAATCATTACCATTTAAAGCAGTGAACTTCGAAAAAACGGTACAGTCGGATGAGTTTTCATTAATAAAAGTTTTATACTTAGAACTTCTAAAAGTTCTTGAACGTAAAAGTAAATAAATAGATTCAAGTATGGTAGTTTTACCTGCGCCATTTGAACCGAAAAAAATATTAAAAGAAGGGTAGAGCTGCAGATTATATTCTTTTAAATTTCTTGCGTTGTAGATACGCAATTGATCAAGAGGCATAAAAAATTACAGCCTCATAGGCATAACTACGTATTTAGCCGTATCATTATTTAAGCCCTGAATTAAGCAGCTACTATTAGCATCGGTTAAACTTAAACTTACCTGGTCATCATGAATGGCATTTAGGGCATCAACCAGATAATCCACATTAAACCCAATAGTAAATTCATCGCCTTTATAGTCAACCGGAATATGTTCTTCTGCTTCTTCCTGTTCAGGATTATGCACAACTGCAATTAGATTATCCACGGAAAATTCCAGCCTGGCTGCTTTATATTTCTCAGTAGATAAAACTGCAATCCTCGCCAGGGACTGCTTAAACATCTGCCGATCAACAATGATATTTTTTGTACACAGTTCGGTGGCTGGGATAACTCTCTGGTAATCTGGAAACCGACCATCAATTAACTTAGTGGTAAAATCCAGTTTTTCAAAACCAATATGCATATGACTGGATGATATGGACAAACGAATTAACTGTTCAGTATCTGACAGTAATCGATTAAGTTCGGTGATAGCCTTACGGGGAATAATAAGCTGTATGGTAGTGTCTTTTGGTATATTAATTAAATTTGTCAGACAATCTAGTGCACTATAAGCCAGGCGATGTCCATCAGTTGCAACCGTTCTCAGTTCGTTGTTATAAACTTCGAATAACAGACCATTAAGATAATAACGCACATCCTGGTTAGCCATAGAAAACTGAGTTGCATCAATAAGCTGTTTTAAATCCCGTTGAGATATGCTCATTTCGGAAGTCGAAGTCATAGGATCTAAATTTGGAAAATTTTCTGCCGCCAGGGTAGCAAGCATAAAACGGCTTTTTTTGGCTTTTAGAACGAGTTTATTTTCTTTTAATTCAAAGTTTAAATCGATACCACTGTCCAGATTCTTACAGATATCAAATAATTTTTTTGCAGGTACCGTAAAATCCAGAGTAACCGATTTATCCTCAATAGGAAAAGATGTGCTTATTTCGACTTCCAGATCAGTACCTGTAATTTTAAAAGTACCATCACTGATATTTACCAGAATATTAGATAATATCGGCATAGTCTGACGTTTTTCCACAACACCGATAACCGATTGTATGGCCGGTAGTAAGTTATCAATTGCAATTGAAAAATTCATTCTGGTTTATCCCTGAAACATACACTATTTATATAATACGTTATGAAGTCAGCTGTCTGTGCAGATTAGTATAATCTTCTTCTACAATAACTTCTTCACTTCTTAATTCTTCTATTTTTCTGCAGGCATACAATACCGTTGTATGATCACGTCCACCGAAAGCATCTCCAATTTCAGGCAGACTATGACTGGTTAAACTCTTGGCCAGTGCCATGGCAATTTGCCTGGGTCTGGCTACAGAACGAGTACGTCGCTTGGAATGTAGATCAGCTACTCTTATTTTATAGTATTCAGCCACGGTTTTCTGTATATTTTCTATAGAAACCTGCTTATCCTGTAAAGTAATTAAATCATGCAGGGCTAACTTGGCAAACTCAACACTGATCTTCTGACCCTGAAAACGAGCTGTAGCAATAACCCTTCTTAATGCACCTTCAAGTTCTCGAATATTAGAACGGATACGTTGGGCAATAAAAAAGGCAACGTCCTGGGGTAAATCAATGCCTGCCTGAGCCGCTTTCGATATCAGAATGGCTACCCGGGTTTCGGTATCTGGCAGGTCGATAGCAACCGTAAGCCCCCAACCAAAACGTGACTTAAGCCTGTCTTCAAGACCCGACACTTCTTTTGGAAATGTATCACAGGTCATAATAATCTGTTTCTGACCTTCTAATAAAGCATTAAAAGTATGGAAGAACTCTTCCTGAGTTCTTTCCTTACCGGCAAAAAACTGAATATCGTCAATCAGTAAAACATCGACTGAACGATAAAAGTTTTTAAACTGATCGATGGTTTTGTTCTGCAGAGCAGTGATCATTTCCTGTACAAAACGTTCAGAGTGGAGATAAATTACCCTGGAGGAAGGATTCTCTGCCATTATGATATTACCAAGAGCATGAATAAGATGGGTTTTACCCAGGCCTACTCCACCATAAATTAGAAAAGGATTGTAGTTATTATTACTGCCGCCTTCATTAATTGTCTCCACAATCTGCAAAGCGGCTGCCCGGGCCAGCATATTACATTTACCTTCAACAAAATTGTCAAAAGACATTTCCTTGTTCAGTGCGGACTGGTATTTTTTAATATTGGTCTGGGTTACAGAGGAATCACCACTGGCTTTTACCGCATGATTGATAACGCTGGTAAAAGAACCATCAGACTGGTTTTGTTCGCTTCGGTCAGCAGAGGATGTTTTCTTTGCCTGGGTAGGTTTAGTCTCACTGACAGCGGATTTTTTACTGGTACCCATCTGCAGTTCGACAGTAATCAAATTATCAGATAATTTAGAAATTATTTTAGAAATATCAGCAAGAAACTTTCTTTTTACGAAATCAATAACAAATTTATTAGGCGCAAAAAGAACCAGTTTTGTTTCAGATACCAGTTTCGCCTGCAGAGGCAATACCCAGATTTTATACTCCTGGGCAGGAATTTCCTTCTCTAAAGTCTGCAGACACTTATCCCAAATATCAAAGTTCATAAATTAACCGGTTTAAGAAAAAAACAAAAAATTCTATGGTTTTTTTACAATTATAAAGCAAAAAAACACACAAAAATACAAAAATAATTTAGAATTATCCTGTGGATAAGTCGGTGAGTAAACTCTCTAAAACCTGAACATAAAATGTTTATAAGTCATCACATTGTATAAATCTAAAAAACATCCACATTTTACTCACAGGCATAACACAGTTTATCTGTGTAGTTTAAAAGTAATTAAGCTGCTGTTTCAGAAAGAGTTTAAATGCTTGTTAACAGAAAATAGCATGCCTAATAATAAAAATAAATAAATATATATAATCTATATTATTAAAAGTCCCTGTTTCGTATTACAGCATAAAAGAAACAAAATAAGAACTTAATAAAAATCTAATTTTTATATAGAAATTGTTTATCAGGAATTATTAAAAATTCATGGAACAATTAAGTATTTACTAATTTATATAATAACCATATAAATAATAGGTTATTTTAACCATAGTATACGCCAACCCAGAAGCAGATATAATATTTAAAGTATTTAATTATTGACTAATAATATGTAAAGACCGTATAATAGCCGGCTCACAAAAGAGCCTTATGGGTTATTTTTGATAATTTTTTAAAGAGTGATACTCGGGTAAATAGCTATGAAAAGAACATTCCAACCAAGTAACCTGAAGCGTAAGCGTACTCACGGTTTTCGTGCCCGTATGGCTACCAAGGCAGGTCGTAAAGTTTTAAATGCACGTCGTGCTAAAGGCCGTCATAAGTTAGCTGTATAATTTTGTCCTCTGCTTCACAGGTTTTTAAATATATAATACTTAAAAACCTGTGATACCCAGTCGCTAAATCATCAGGATACATTCTGGCCCAATCAAGCTGTAGAAACTAATTTAAAATTTTAGTTAAATTACATTGATTTTCTGTCTTACAGCAGCTGGTTATAACACCTGATCACGAGAATGCCTGAAAAAATGGTTACTGGAAATAAGTTCACCCGTAAGCACAGGCTGCTCCTTCCTTCAGATTATACGTTTGTTTTTAACCAACCGCTTCGTTCTTCAGACAAATTACTTACGATTTTAGCCAAATATAATCCTGATACAGCTAATCCGCGTCTTGGACTGGCTGTTGCCAAAAAATCGGTTAAGACT
>JALVDE010000015.1 GCA_027009375.1 Gammaproteobacteria bacterium | reverse complement strand
GTATAACCCTTGTTTAAGGCTGCAGAATAAATAAACGGTTTGAAGTTGGAACCGGGCTGGCGTTTGGCCTGTATTACCCGGTTAAATTTACTGTCATAAAAATCAAAACCACCCACCAGTGCATTAATGGCGCCATTTTGAGGATTAAGCGATACCATGGCACCAGCTACTTCCGGTTTCTGAGCCAGGGCGAACTCCCTGTTAGGCAACTGTTCGACATAGATAATATCGCCGGGATTAATCACATCTGAAATTTTCTTAAGCTTAGGGCCGATATGATTGTCTTTAATATACTTACGTGCCCACTTAATGTGTTTCCAGCGCAATGCCACTGTGCTACCGTCTTTAAGCAGAACGGTTGCCTGTTCTTCTGTAGCAGGTTTGGAGGGCTTTTTGTTTTTTGTTTTTTCTGCCGGCACTTCAACGGTCTTAATGGCCATGACCAGAGCAGGTTGCAGATGACCTACCGGTCTGAATGTGTCCAGCAACTTAATGGTTTCCAGTATCGGAGTGTTTTCTTCAGGCAGGTCAATATGTTCTTCCACGCCTTTATAACCGTGTCGGTGCTCGTAGCTCATCAGGGCACTGCGCAGGGCTGCATTGGCTGCTTTTTGCATGGTACTCGAAATGGTAGTAAAGACATTATAACCCGTGGTGTAGGCTTCATCTCCATAAAGTTTGAACATGTGTAAACGAACCATTTCTGCTATATAAGGTGCTTCCACTTCAATATTGGCTTTATGAATTTCAGCAATATCTTGCGTCCTTACAGCGGTTTGATATTGCTCCTCAGTAATAAAGTTAAGCTGACGCATCCGATCCAGTACATAATTACGGCGTATGGTGGCTCGCTGCGGATTGGTGACCGGGTTAAATCTGGATGGTGCTTTAGGCAGTCCGGCAATCATGGCAAACTGTTCCAGGGATAATTCCTGCAGAGGCTTGCCGTAATAGGTTTTAGCTGCCGCTGCAACACCATAGGAACGATGACCCAGATATATCTTGTTCATATACAGGGCCATGATGTCTTCTTTACTCAGGAGTTTTTCAATTTTAAGGGACAGAAAAATTTCATTAAGTTTACGGATATAGGTTTTATCCCGGCTCAGAAAAAAGTTTCGTGCGACCTGCATGGTTATGGTACTGCCGCCCTGACCTTTCTGACCGGTTTTTATCAGGTGTACCATGGCCCGCAGGATGCCCTTGTAATCCACGCCGGGGTGTTTAAAAAAGTTTTCATCTTCTGCCGCGATAACAGCCTGTACCAGTTGTTTCGGTATGTCTTTGTATTCCACTGGTTCTCGTTTCATTTCGCCAAATTCTGCAATCAGTTTGTTATCAGCGGAATAAACTCGTAAAGGTACCCGTAATTTAACGTCTTTTAATACCTCAATATCCGGTAATGTGGGCTCCAGGTAAAAATATATCGATGTGATGGTGATCACAGAAATTATGGCAGTTGTTAGAAAAAGTGTGAGGAGAGTCAGAAAAAGTTGGTATAAGCGGCGCATAATTGCTCAGGTTGATGTTAAAATAGTTATCTAATTGGCTTGATTATAAAGCTTTTTTTGTGACACCACACCCGTTTTAAGAAAAAAAATTATTCACTTACTTGATTATGATATCTAATGTACTATCATATGATTAGCTTCTAACTGTTTGAAGAAAAACAAAAAGCTGTTGTCGCAATGAATGCTGGAATATAAAAAGAACAAAAAAACTGATTTTTTCACAAAATTTTGAAGATTAAGAACTGAAGCTGTGATGGAATCGACAATTTTTATCTTCCAGGTGTCAGGATACACAAACAGTTAAACAATAATTATAAATGGACTTTGTATAATAGTGATTTGTAGTCTAAGTTAGAAGGGCACTATAAATAAGGCGGGATTCAGATGGGTTTAAAAGTGTAAAAAAGATCGTTTAAATGTTTTTTTACCCTGAAACTGAGCATAATTTATAAATAATTTAACAAGAACTTAAAAGTAAGCTTGCAAAATTCATCTAATCTATTATGATTGTTTTGTAAGTACTTGAAGTATCAGAAATCTTAAGCTGGCTTAAATTGATTTTAAAACAGATGTACAGGCTTCCCCGGTGGCTCTGTGTTAGTGAATGCAGTGTGTATCAGGAAGGCTTATTAACAATCTGCCTATATAAAAGTCAGTATTAATAGAAAATGATAATAATTAGAAGGATTTAGTTTTGGCGTTTGCACAATTATTCGGAACTAAAGCACAAAATCTGTTGGGGGTTGATATCAGCTCTTCGGCCGTGAAATTACTGGAGCTATCCAAAAGCGGCCAGAAATACAAAGTTGAATCATATGCTGTTGAACCTTTGCCGCCAAATTCCGTAGCAGAAAAAAATATCTCTGATGTGGATGCTGTAGGTGAAGCTATCAGAAAAGCGGTTAAACGCTCAGGAACCCGCCAGAAAAATGCAGCTCTTGCCGTAGCAGGTTCAGCTGTTATTACCAAAATTGTACAGATGCCGGCTGATCTGACAGAAGAAGAACTGGAAAGTCAGATTATGATTGAGGCAGACCAGTATATTCCTTATTCACTGGATGAGGTCAACCTTGATTTTGAAGTTCAGGGACCCAGTGAAACCTCCCCAGAACATATGGACGTACTCCTGGCGGCATCAAGAAGTGAAAACGTGGATGTCCGTGTCGCTGCTGCAGAACTGGGCGGTCTGACGGCAAAGGTTATCGATGTTGAGGCCTATGCTATGGAAAATGCCTTCTCCCTGATTGCTCCGCAACTGCCCAATGGTGCAGAAGATATGACGGTGGCTGTATTTGATGTTGGCGCCACCATGACCACCTTAAGTGTGCTGCACGACCGAAAAACCATGTATACCCGTGAAGCCGTTTTTGGCGGTAAACAGTTAACTGAAGAAATTCAGCGCCGATACGGCTTGTCCTATGAAGAAGCCGGTATGGCCAAAAAACAGGGCGGTCTGCCTGATAACTATCTGCCGGAAGTACTGGAGCCGTTTAAAGAAGCTATGACCCAGCAAATCAGCCGCTCCCTGCAGTTTTTCTTTTCTTCCAGTCAGTTTAGTTCTGTTGATCATATAGTACTTGCAGGCGGTAGCGCCTCTATTACCGATATTGACCAGATGATAGAAGAACGACTCAGTATTACCACCTCCATTGCCAACCCCTTTTCGAATATGTCTCTGTCATCAAAAATCAAGGCTCAGGTGCTTGGCAATGATGCACCGGCAATGATGATCGCCTGCGGACTTGCTTTAAGGAGTTTTGATTAATGGCCAGAATTAACCTATTAAATTGGCGTGAAGAAAAACGCAAACAGATTGAGCAGCAGTTTTACGTTATGCTTGCCGGTGCTGCATTGTTTGGGGCCGGCGTTATCTTTGCGGTACAGATGCAACTGGGGGCTATGATTGATTACCAGCAGTCCAGAAATAACTATATTAAATCTGAAATTAAGAAAGTTGAAAAAGCCATTGCAGAAATCAAGCAGTTAGAAAAGAAAAAATCAGCTCTGCTGGCTCGGATGAAAGTGATTCAGCAATTACAGGGTAATCGTTCTGACAGTGTTCATATGCTGGATGAAATGGTTAAGGTAATACCGGAAGGTGTGCACTTAACCAAGTTTACCCAGAAAGGTAAATCGTTGACATTTAATGGTCTGGCACAGTCAAATGCCAGGGTTTCGGCCTATATGCGTAATATAGAAAGGGCGGAGTGGCTGAAGTCTCCAACATTAAAAGTTATTAAGACGAAAAAGACGGCTAAAAAAGATGGTTATAGTCAGTTTACACTGGCTGCCAAGCAGGCATCGCCTGAAGATAAGAAAAAAGTCAAGAAGAAGGGCTAGGGGTTATGAATTTAAACGAACTTGATTTTGAAAATATAGGTAGCTGGCCCTTAGCCGCACGTTTAGGTGCAGTTGTTATTGTTTTTGCCATTGTTGTAGGCGGCGGCTTTTACTTCTTTACCCAGGATACAATAGCTCAACTGGAATCGGTACAGGCTAAAGAGGAGCCTTTAAAAAAGGAGTTTAAGCGTAAGCAGGGTAAAGCCGCTAACCTTGAAGCTTATAAAAAGCAAATGGTTGAAATGGAAAAAAGTTTTGGTTCCATGCTTAAGCAATTACCTCAAAAAACAGAAGTGGCTGATCTGCTGGTGGAAATTTCACAAACGGGTTTGAGCAATAACCTGGAATTTAGCCTGTTTAAGCCTTCAGGCGAAATACGTAAAGAGTTTTATGCAGAATTACCAGTAAATATTAAAGTGACAGGTTCATATCATGATTTTGGCGGATTTGCGACAGGAATTGCAGCCTTACCTCGAATAGTGACCATTCATAATATAACTATGGTTCCTGTCAAAGGTGCCAAAAGGAAAGGGAAATCTACGAATGACTTTGATAAAGATACAAAGTTAACAATAAGTCTTATAGCAAAAACCTATCGATATCTTGACGAAGATGAGATTTCGACAAAACGTAAGAAAAAGAAGAAAAAGCGTAGACGTTAAATAACAGAATAGTTTGTATTTTATATACTTGCTTTAATTTAGTGTTCGTTTAGATGGCTATCAATTGATGAATAGTTGAGATTGTAATAGATGAAAAAGATTTTAATATTAGTAGCTTCCATATTAGGGCTTTCTGGTTGTGTATCAAATGATATGAGTGATTTGCAAGCTTATATTAAAAGCACCAAAGCCACCTATAAAGGTAAGGTGAAGCCACTGCCGGAATTTAAACATCAGCCGCCTTATGTTTATGCGGCCGCTGATATACGTGATCCTTTTAAGCCAGTAGTGGATATCGAAGTGACTGGCGGAGCTTATAATGGTCCAAGACCGGATGAAAATCGTCCCAGGGAACCACTGGAAGAGTTTTCTCTGGACAGTTTGAAAATGGTCGGCACTTTAGCTCAAAAGGATGGCGAATGGGCTTTAATTAAAGATCCCGATGGCTTACTGCATAGAGTTGCAGTTGGACATTATATGGGTAAAAATTATGGTCGAGTAGTGTCTGTTGATGAAGAAAAGGTTGCCCTGGTTGAGCTGGTACCTGACGTCAATGGCGGCTGGACAGAAAGAAATGCAGCGATTGCATTAAGTGAATAATCATCGGTTAAAAAGTAAAAAACAGGTTAAAGGTTTGGCTGGTTGTTTTACAGCTTAATATTAAAAATATCCGGGAAGTATTAGAGAGAATATTATGAACAGAAAAATAATCTACAAACAGTTATTGTCAGCAGTATTATGGATGTTTTCCATAAGTATTGTAACTGCTGTTCATGCGAGTAATATGCTCGAAGATATTTCCTTCGCATCCATTCCAGGCGATAAAATACAGGTTACACTGCAGTTTTCTGAACCAGCTGTAGAGCCGGGTTCCTTTACTATAGACAGTCCTGCCCGGATTTCGCTGGATTTTCCGGATACTGGACTGGCACTGAAAAACAAGCGGCAGACTATCGGAATAGGGCTGGCACGTAGTATAACGGCCGTATCTGCCGGTAATCGAACACGAGTTGTATTGAATCTGACATCACTAACCAAATACTCCACTGCTGTAGAAGGCAATAAAGTCGTAGTAACTCTCGATGAAGCGAATACCTCAGCTTCTACGGCATCATTAAGCCATAATACTATAGAAAATATAGATTTTCGATTAGGGGAAGAAGGTGAAGGGAATGTGGTTATTTATTTCAATAAACAGCCTGAAAGTGTCAATTTAAAACAGCAGGGAGACCGATTAGTCCTTGATATTAAAGATGCCGGTCTTCCGGGCAACCTTGAGCGTAGACTGGACGTAACTGATTTTAAAACACCGGTAACATTTGTGGACACTTTTTCCAAGGGTCAAAATACCAAAATGGTTGTTGAAACCCGTGGTGAGTTTGACCATCTGGGCTACCAGGCGGGTAATACCTTTGTTATTGAAGTAAAAGAACTGACCAAAGCTCAGAAAAAAGCAAAAGAGAAAGCAAAATTTGGCTATACAGGTGAACGCT
>JALVDE010000014.1 GCA_027009375.1 Gammaproteobacteria bacterium | reverse complement strand
GAGCGGGCCCAGTAAAGATCCGTGCCGTCTTTAAAAATAACATAAACATAAGAGTCGCCGAAAAAAGAATAACCCCGTACGGCTTTAGTGCCGGGTACAGCCAGCATGGTGGTGGTCAGTGGATAGGTGATTTGATCTTCAACCACTTTTGGAGTCTGCCCCGGGTAAGAAGTGCGAATAATAATTTGCACATCAGACAGATCAGGGATCGCATCCAGGGTGGTATTCTGTACTGAAATTAATCCCCAGAGACTGAGTAAAAGAGTGACAATCAGAACCAGAAAGCGGTTTTTAATTGACCATTGAATAATACTGGCTAACATAAATTCACTTTACCATCAGGCTTAAACCTGAATAACAGGGTTTTATTTATCAGAATTGTTTAAACGCAGAAAACTGGCTTTTAAATTCGCCTCGGAATCAATTAAAAACTGACCTGATGTCACGACTTTATCGCCTTCCTGGAGAGCCGATAAAATTTCAACCTGTCCTTCACTATTAAGACCGGTACGAACATCAACCGGTTGAAAACGACCCTCCCCAAGATCACGGATAACACTCTGCCTTTCTCCGGTAACAATTAATGCTTCACGGGGTATAAGCAGGACATCATTAACCGGATCGGTAAAAATTTTCACCTGAGCAAACATATTAGGCTTTAACAGACCGTCAGGCGTTGCCACCAGCAGGCGAACTTTCAGAGTTCTGCTCTGAGGATCCAGTTCAGGATAGACATAGTTGACTCTGGCTGGCCATTTTTTTCCCGGTAAAGCCTGTATTTCCACTTCAGCGGATAATCCGCGTCTTATCCAGGGCAGCTGATGTTCATAAATATCGGCTTCCACCCAGACACTGGAGGTATCGGCAATAACAAACATGACATAACCGGGAGTAACAAACTGACGCTTATGCACATTATGCCGGACCAGTACACCGTATTGAGGTGCATACACTGGAATACGATATTTACTTTTGCCTGTTCGGGCTATTTCATTGGTGAGACTTTCAGATACATTAAGATAACGCAGATAATCCCGTGCCGGACGGCTTTCGACACGATCACCATATTTTTTTAATATATTTGACTGATCCTGTTTCTGAGCCCTGATAAATTCATCCTGCACCGCCAGAAACTCCGGTGAGTACAGCTCTGCCATCAAACTGCCTTTCTGAACACTTTGTCCTTCTGTACGAAACACCAGGTTCTCAACCCAGCCATAGGTATGACTGCGTACTGCTTTTAATCGTCGTTGATTGTAACGGACATAACCCACCGTTTTAATCACTTTTGCAAGCGAGCCTTTTTTAACCGTGTCGGTTCTGATCCCAAGAGTCTGGATGATTTGAGGCTGTATCTGTACAAACGGTATTTTTTCATCAGAGTCCTTTTCCTGAGTATTTACCTGTTTAACCAGGGCCATACCGCAAATAGGGCAGGTTCCAGCTTCAGTGGAAATTATTTGAGCATGCATGGGACATATATAGCTGGATTGATCCTGTTGATGTTTGTGCTCTACAGCATGTTGTCCGGGTTCGGAATTTTGAGCAGTATCCTGATCACAGGCTGTAAGAGATAACAGCAGTAACACAACACTGAAAAATAAAAGACAGGGTCTGGAAAATTTTAATATTACGAGATCAGTCATACAGAAAATCTGTGAATTATTATTGTTATTATGTCAGATTAATTTTTAGTATAGTTTACACTTTAAATTTTTTCAAACCTTCTATTTAACTCACCCTGCTAAATAAAACCATAAGGCAAAAAAAAGCCGGATATTACTCCGGCTTTTTTCATTTATAAAAACAATAAATATCAGGATGAATACTCTTCCATTTCATTAAAGTTCAGATAGCGATACACTTCATCTTCAGAACCTTTTAATATTTCTACCGCCTTCAGGTACTCTTCCGGTGTGGGCAGTTTGCCCGTGGTGGAAACTACCGCTGAAAGTTCTGCTGAGGCCAGATAAACTTTAGCATCTTTACCTAAACGGTTGGGGAAATTACGGGTAGAAGTAGAAACCACATTAGCCTCATCCGCAACACGAGCCTGATTACCCATACATAAAGAACAGCCCGGCAGTTCGGTTCTGGCACCGGCACGGCCGTAGATGCTGAACACACCTTCCTTAACCAGTTCTTTTTCATCCATTTTAGTGGGCGGTGCTATCCATAAACGGGTCGGAATATTACCCCCGCCATTATCCAGATAGGACTCCAGCACTTTTGCCGTGGCACGGTAGTGACCGATATTGGTCATACAGGAGCCTATAAAGACTTCCTGTATATCCTGACCAGCCACTTCTGAAAGCAGCTTAACGTCATCCGGATCATTCGGACAGGCCAGGATAGGCTCTTTAATGGTATTCAGATCAATTTCAATAATATCCGCATATTCGGCGTCCGCATCGGGTTCCAGCAGCTCGGGATTATCCAGCCAGGCTTTCATTTCATCAATACGGCGCTGAATGGTTTTGGCATTCTGGTAGCCTTCCTTAATCATCCAGCTTAACAGAGCCACATTGGATTTCAGATATTCAATGACCGGTTCTTTATTCAGACGCACGGTACAGCCATTAGCGGAACGTTCTGCTGAGGCATCGGCCAGTTCAAAGGCCTGTTCCACTTTCAGATCCGGCAGACCTTCAATTTCCAGTATACGACCATTAAAGACATTGATCTTGCCTGACTTATCCACAGTCAGTTTGCCTTCCTGAATAGCCTGCCAGGGAATGGCATTAACCAGATCACGCAGGGTAATACCGGGCTGCATTTCACCCTTAAAGCGTACCAGTACTGATTCGGACATATCCAGAGGCATTACCCCCATGGCGGCTGCAAAAGCCACCAGACCGGAACCGGCAGGAAAAGAAATACCCAGAGGGAAACGGGTGTGTGAGTCACCGCCGGTGCCGACCTGATCGGGCAGCAGCATACGGTTTAACCAGGAATGGATAATACCATCACCAGGACGGAGAGACACACCGCCGCGCTCTGTAATAAAGTCCGGCAACGTGCTTTGCAGTTTAATATCCACCGGCTTGGGATAAGCGGCAGTATGACAGAAACTCTGCATAACCAGATCCGCACCAAAGCCCATACAGGCCAGTTCTTTCAGTTCGTCTCGGGTCATGGCGCCGGTGGTATCCTGAGAGCCCACCGTGGAAATACGCGGCTCACAATAGGTACCGGGACGTACTCCTTCCACACCGCAGGCCTTGCCGACAATCTTCTGTGCCAGGGTATACCCCTTGCCGGTATCCTCTGCCGATTCCGGACGGGTAAAGATGTCGGTAGGTTCCATTCCCAGTGACTGACGGGTTTTATCGGTCAGTCCCCGGCCGATAATCAGAGGAATACGACCGCCGGCCTGAACTTCATCCGCCATAGTATTGGGGTTAAGCTCAAAGGTGCTGATAACATGACCGTCTTCATCATAAATTTTGCCTTCATAAGGCTTAATGGTAATGACATCACCGGTATTAAGTTTAGAAACATCACACTCAATGGGCAGAGCACCGGAATCTTCAGCAGTATTAAAGAAAATGGGCGCAATTTTACCTCCGAGGATTACCCCGCCCTGACGCTTATTGGGAATATAGGGAATATCATCTCCCATATGCCATAACACGGAGTTAATGGCCGATTTACGGGAAGAACCGGTACCGACGACATCACCAACATAAGCGATAGGATGACCTTTTTCCTTCAGCTTTTCGATAGTCTCCAGCGCATCGGGCATTTTGCTGACCAGCATGGCTTTGGCGTGTAGAGGAATATCCGGACGGGACCAGGCTTCAGTGGCCGGTGATAAATCATCGGTATTGGTTTCACCGGGTACTTTTAATACGGTAACCGTGATACTTTCCGCCAGTTTTGGACGGCGGGTAAACCAGTCACCAGCCGCCCAGGAATCCACGACTTTTTTAGCAAATGGATTAGTTTTGGCTTTTTCCATAACCGTATGCCAGGCATCGGCTATTAACAGAGTATGGGACAGTGCATCGGCAGCAATATCTGCTACCTCTTCCTTATCCAGCAGGTCTACCAGCGGCTGAATATTATAACCTCCACCCATAGTACCGAGAATTTCAGTTGCTTTGGCAGCATCTATCAGCGGGCAGTTTTGCTCACCTTTAGCCACTTTAGTTAAGAATTCGGCCTTAACTTTTGCTGCATCATCCACACCGGAAGGTACCCGGTTAATAAACAGGTCCAGTAAAAAGGCTTCTTCACCGGCAGGTGGCTGATTTAATAATTCAATGAGTTGAGCGGTTTGCTTCTCATCCAGCGGCAATGGCGGTAAGCCCTGTTCAGCGCGCTGGGCAACATGTTGTCTGTATTCTGCTAACATTGGAACCCTTTATCATTTCAAAAAATTGCGCCTATTATACACTAAATAAGAGTAGCGTTGAGTGCTGAGCGCTGAGCGTTGAGAAAGAGCCAGATCAAAAGCATATATTTAGTCTGGTTCATATGCTTTTGCAAGGTAAGTAGTTAACCCTCTGTTGCCCATAATTTACTACTGGCTTTTAAAATTTTTTAGCTTTTCTCAGCGCTCAGCGCTCAGCACTCAACACTTCTTTAAACCACCCTCCACAATCGGTATAATACTTTGTTTAAGTTTTTTAAAATCAAATAACACAGGATCCTTACCAATGGATTTAAATAGTTTAAGCGCCGTTTCACCAATTGACGGACGTTATGGCCGTGCCACCGCAGTTCTTCGTCCAATTTTCAGTGAGTTCGGCCTGATCCGTTATCGGGTACGGGTAGAAATTCGCTGGCTGCAGATGCTGGCCGCTAATCCGGATATTAAGGAAGTCCCGGCATTATCTGATACCGCTAATGCCCTGCTTAACAGCATAACCGATAACTTTTCCCTTGCAGATGCCCAGGCGGTTAAAGATATTGAGCGCACCACCAACCACGATGTTAAAGCGGTGGAATACTTTTTAAAGGACAAAATAAAGGATAATGAAGAACTCATGGCTATAAATGAGTTTATTCATTTTGCCTGTACTTCTGAGGATATTAACAATCTATCCCATGCCCTGATGCTCAGTGAAGCACGCAGTGATGTGGTATTACCTAAATTAAAAGAAATCATTGACGCTGTCCGCACCCTGGCCCATGAATTTGCCGAAGTACCCATGCTGTCACGCACACATGGTCAGCCCGCTTCCCCCACCACTATGGGTAAGGAAATGGCCAATACCGCCTATCGTCTGCAGCGCCAGTATAAACAGTTAGAAGCCGTTGCCATTATGGGCAAAATCAATGGTGCCGTAGGTAACTACAATGCCCATATTTCCGCTTACCCTGAACTGAACTGGCCGGACATCGCACAGAACTTTGTTGAAAGTCTGGGCATTGAGTTTAACCCCTATACCATACAGATTGAGCCACACGACTATATTGCCGAACTGTTTGATGTGCTGTGCCGTTTTAATACCATCCTGATTGATTTTGACCGGGATATCTGGAGCTATATTTCTCTGGGTTATTTCAAACAGAAAACCATTGCCGGAGAAGTCGGTTCATCCACCATGCCGCACAAGGTCAACCCCATTGATTTTGAAAACTCCGAGGGTAACCTGGGTATTGCCAATGCCTTAATGAACCATTTAAGCAGTAAGTTACCCATTTCCCGCTGGCAGCGTGATCTAACTGATTCCACGGTATTAAGAAACCTGGGTGTCGGCATTGCCCATTGTCTGATTGCTTATTCATCTACCCTGCGCGGCATCAGCAAGCTGCAGATCAATGAAGCGGCCCTGACAGCAGATCTGGACAACACCTGGGAAGTACTGGCTGAACCGATTCAGACTGTTATGCGCCGCTACGGTATTGAACAGCCTTATGAAAAGTTAAAGGAACTGACCCGCGGCCAGTCCATTACCCCGGAAACCTTAAAAGACTTTGTCAGCAAGCTGGATATGCCTGAAGCAGCCAGACAGGAACTGCAGGCTTTAACACCGTCAACATATATCGGTAATGCGATAGAACAGGCTAAAAAACTATAAGCCTGATGATTAGCTGATGAGCAGTC
>JALVDE010000013.1 GCA_027009375.1 Gammaproteobacteria bacterium | reverse complement strand
AGCTGTTCAGACTGGTAGGGCAGCACTTTCTCCAGGGTAATTTTATGTTTCCAGTCATCACCAAAATCATATTCATAGTTAAACCAGTCCTGTTCTTCGAGCAGGATATCACTGAGCAGTACCACGGATTCATCTACGCCCGGATCATCAGGCACAAAGGCAAAATCATCCTGGGTATATTGAGGACGGAACAGATTGCCCTCCTGATCCACAAACTGGTGCAGGTGGGTGTCAAGCCAGCCCATACTGGACTGAATGGCTACATGCAGGGCATCCAGGGTAATGCGGCTGTCCACCAGCAGACGTCGCCAGATGGGCGGCTTGATGTCCTGTAGCTGGATTTTAATCTGGTAGGTATTGCGCAGTGCAGGTATATGACTGGATTGTGGCATTCAGGCTCCCCGGTTTTGTCTTATTATACACGGCAGATAAACTGGAAACTATTCTGTGTTCAGCCGATTAATGAATATGCTATACGTAGTTCCTTCTCTCTGAGGCAGAAGGCTAGGATGAGGGGCTAATCAGGCCTTATTTCGGGAGCAGATATAATTCTCAGTCCAGCTTATTATTAATTGTTCTAAGCATGCTTTTCATATCGGCCAGTTCATCATGCAGTACTTTTATTTCATGCTGATAAACCAGTTCCCTGGCAGTTTCCGGTTTGCTGGATTCACTGGCACTTTGTTCATCCCCCTTAATGGTAAAGATTGCATCCACCACCAGGCCAATAAACAGATTAACCATAATAAAGGTGACAATCAGAATATAAATAACAAAGAAAACCCAGGCCATGGGATGGACTTCCATGACCGGGCGGGCAATACCCATAGACCAGCTTTCCAGGGTCATGATCTGGAACAGGGTATACATGGATTCACCCAGGGTGCCAAACCATTGCGGAAAAGTGGTGCTGAATAAATTAGTGGCAATAATAGCAAATACATAGAAAAACAGCAGCAACACTAAGGAAACCGAAGCCATGCCGGGAATAACGCTTAAAATAGCAGAAATAATCAGACGCATTTGCGGCACAATGGTTAACAGGCGGAATAACCGTAAAACTCTTAGAACCCGCAGTACAGACAGGCCTTCGCCTGCAGGGATCAGGGAGATGGATACCACAAAAAAGTCAAACAGGCTCCAGGGATCCTTAAAAAAAGCCCATCTATGGACATAAATCCGTAGCAGGATTTCAATGGTGAATATACCAATAATGGCCATGTCCAGAGCATGGAGTAATTCTCCGTACTCAGACATAATGTCTCCGGAGGTGGCCATACCCAGGGTAATGCCGTTAAAAATAATTAAAAAGGTAATAAAGTGCTGGAAATAGCGGGTTTCTATAAACTGTTTGACGGTATTTTTTAAATGCATGGTTTTTTATTCTAAATTTAGCTGCTCAATACTGGAATATGTGTCCACAGTGGTTAAAAATCAATTATTTCCCTTTTACTGGAACAATAAAGACCTTATATTTAAACTAACTACTCAAAACACAGGCAAAATGCAGGAATTTTAATGAAAGTTTTTTTATTTATACTCTTATTTCTTAGTGCTCTGCCGGTGCAGGCCCAATTGAATGAGTCGAGTGAATCCACAGAGTGGAGTGATTCCATTCAACAGGGCTGGGATAAGTCTAAACAATATGGTGTCAGAGCCTGGCAGGCCACTAAAGACACCACCAGGGAATTGTGGAACTCAACCAACCAGATGTTTACTCTGTCTGAACAGGAGCGACAGCAGGCGCGTCAGGATGAAGAGGATGAACGCTTCCGGCAAATGTGGTCGCAGCTATTTTCTGAAATGCAGGAGGGTGTGCAGCTGGTCGATAAAATCAAGCAGGCGCCTCAAAGCCGTTTTTTCGGGGAGGATAAACAGTCCCTGCAGGAAGATCTGGACAAAATTCTGGATAAAATGGTGGTGCTGCTTGAGGATGAAAATATCAATGATTACCGGCATAAAATTGCTGAAATTGATGATTATATTGCCACTTCAAAGGCCAATATTGCCCGCTACCGTGAACAGCGGATCACCGCGCCACGTACTCATATGGTGAAAACTACCAAGGAAGCCTATGACAAAAAAATTGCCCAGGAACAGGAAAATATTAAGCTCTACCGTCAGGAAAGCCAGCGCATTAAAATTTATTTGCGTGAACGGCTGCAGGATATGGGTATTGACCTGAGCCAGGAGCAGGTCGAAGTATTACTCAGCCGTGTGGATGGTGATGATATTATCCAGATGTCTGTGGTTTTTGATGTGCTTAAAAAAATCACCCAGCGCTTAATGCAGCTGACCCGGGAATCCGGCGAAAACATCCAGCAGGCCAGGAAATACTATGGTATGCATGTGGTGTTACTGGAAATGGTCAATTATATGCAGAATAAATACATTGAACAGGTAGATAAACTATACATCCCCAGAATTGATGCCATTATCAATAAAACCCTGGCCACCCGTAATACCGCCCAGGCTCGTTTAAAAGAAGAAACCAGTCCAGGACGCAGAACCATTTACCAGAAAAATATCCAGGCTCAGACCCTGACACTTAAAGCGGCACGCTTATATAAAAACAATCTGGAAGAGCAAAAAGCAAAAGTCCGTAAAGCCCAGCAGGTGATAAAAAAGGATCTGCAGCTGGCGCAAAATACCTATGACACCGTGGAGCTGAGTGCTGATTTACTTTCCGTACTTAAAACCAGCCAGGCTTCTTTTGATGTATTGATGAACTTGCAGGTACCGGAAATCGTGCCCTTTGAAAACCTGCAGATGAAAAATAAATTTCAGGAATTGTCAGAAACTTTAAGAAATAATTAATTAGTCAATTACTAAACAGAACAAATGCCTGCGTTTAACTGTCTAATAATTGCTGCGTCTGTAAGGCAATTTCCAGTTCTTCATTGGTTTTTACCGCCAGAATTTTTACTTTTGAATGCGGACTCTGTAATTCAGACAGAGCATCATTAGCAACCTGATTTTTATGACTGTCCATAATAATTCCAAGCCCGTCCATATTGGTGCAGACCTGCTCGCGAATAAAACTGGAATTCTCGCCAATGCCGCCGGTAAAAATAAGCCCGTCAATACCATTAAGTGCTCCAGTATAAGCACCAATATACTTCTTGATCCGGTAACAGAAAATATGAATGGCCAGCGTGGATAATTCATCACCCTGATCCGCCTGTTCGATAATGGTACGCATGTCATTCTGACCGCACAGCCCTTTCAGACCGCTTTGCTTATTCAGCAGATCATCCAGGGTATTAATATCCGCCCCGGTTTCCCTGGCCAGGTAAAATAAAATGGCCGGGTCAATATCCCCGCTGCGACTGCCCATTAATAAACCTTCCAGAGGCGTCATGCCCATTGAAGTATCAATGGATCGGCCATTGAGCACGGCAGTGGCACTGGCTCCATTGCCTAAATGCAGACTGATCAGCCGGGTGTTTTTAATACCGTAAGCATTATCCAGAAACTCAGCCGCCTTGCGAGTGACGTATTGATGAGAAGTGCCGTGAAAACCATAGCGGCGGATATGGTGTTTTTTATACAGCTCATAAGGCAGGCCGTAGGTATAAGCATAATCCGGCAGGTCAGCATGAAAAGCTGTATCAAAGACCGCCACCTGCGGTACACCCGGAGCAGACTGCCGTGTCATTTTTATGCCCAGTACATTAGCCGGATTATGTAAGGGGGCTAATGGAATTAACTGTTCTATGGCCTCAATAGTTCGAGTATTAATTAAAGTCGGCTGTTTAAAACATTCACCGCCATGCACCACTCTATGTCCAATGGCATCCAGATCTGTGAGGTCGTCAATATGTCCCTGTGCCGATAACTGTTCTGCCATAGCTATAATAGCCTGCTGATGATCGCTGACCTGTTCAATTAAGCCGGAATACAATACCCTGTGGCTGTCCATATCAAATAACTGAAACTTCAGGGAAGAACTGCCGGAATTAAGCACCAGGATTTTCATTCTTTTTCTATCAAACCTTGTGCCTGAATAGCTGTAATCGCTACGGTATTGATAATATCTGGCACCAGACAGCCACGGCTTAAGTCATTCACCGGCTTTTTCAAGCCCTGTAAAATAGGCCCGATGGCAATAGCGCCGGAAGAACGTTGGACCGCCTTATAAGTATTATTGCCGGTATTTAGATCAGGGAAAATAAACACAGAAGCATTGCCGGCTACCTGAGAATCCGGCAGTTTACTGCGGGCCACGTCTGGAGAAATAGCCGCATCGTACTGCATCGGACCTTCGATCAGCAGATCAGGGCGGCGTTTTTGAGCAATCTGGGTGGCTTCGCGAACCTTGTCCACATCCTTGCCCTTGCCGGATGTGCCGGTAGAGTAGGACAGCATGGCGATACGGGGTTCAATACCAAACATTTGCGCCGTTTCCGCAGAGCTGATACAGATTTCAGCCAGTTGTTCCGCATTAGGATCAGGATTAACAGCACAGTCCCCATAAACCAGTACCTGGGTTTCCAGACACATAATAAATACACTGGAAACCAGTGATATATCGGGTGCGGTTTTAATAATCTGCAGTGCGGGCCTGATGGTATCTTCGGTGGTATGAATTGCACCGGAAACCATGCCGTCAGCATGGCCCATATATACCATCATAGTGGCAAAATAGGACATATCGGCAATGGCATCGGCTGCCCGTTCGGGAGTCACCCCTTTGTGCTTCCTGAGCTGGTACAGGGTTTCCGTATAAAGTGGAATGTGCTCTGACAGAAGCGGGTCAATAATTTGTGCCTGTTCAATATTCAGTCCCAGGGATGCTGCATGGGTTTTTATGGCAGCTTCATTACCCAGCAGGGTAATATCCACGACCTGCCGGCGCAGCAGGATCTCAGTAGCTCTTAAAATACGTTCATCACTGGCTTCGGGCAGTACAATATGCATGCGCTGGCTTTTGGCCTGCTCAAGCAGCCGATGTTCAAACATAATGGGCGTCATAATGGAAGACTCAGTAATATCCGCCTGCCTGAAAATCACATCACCATCTACATGACGGTCAAACAGCCCCAGTGCCAGCGCCTGTTTGTGCGGGTTGCCTGAGGCTATGGCGGCTTTAACCTGCTCCACTTGCCGGGTAGTGGTAAAGGTGTCTTCCGCAACAGACAAAATAGGAACCTTCAGATCCATTCCCTGCAGCAGTCGGAGCATGTTTTTTTCCGGTGTAAATCCGCCGGTCAGCATAATGCCCGCCAGATTTGGGTAATTAAGGGAGCTGAGTGCGGTTAAAGAAGCCAGCAGAATATCCGCCCGATCACCGCCGGTAATAATTAAATCCCCATCCTCAATATAGCGCAGAAAATGTTCCACGGTCATAGTAGCAATTTTAAACTGTCTAACTACTTTCTGCTGAGCTTCGTCAGAACCCATAATACAATGAGCCTGCAGAGCCTGCCTGATATCCGCCAGGGTGGGGGTATCCAGTTCAGGTTCATCGGGTATATAAAAGACAGGAATATTATCAGTTTTAACGGACTGCAACTGAGCAGAAACCGCTTTGGATACCCTGTTAACAAAACTGGCAAAATGGGTAGCACCGGATTTACGGATAATATTATGGGTAATATTAATTTCTTCCTGAACTGCCTGTGCATCCTGACCAGCGGCATTAATTACACCGACAAAAGGGCAACCCAGGTTTTTGGCAATTTCCAGGTTAATATTCATATCAAATGCGGCCAGAAAACCGGAGTTATTCAGCCCTTCGCAGACAATAAAGTCGTATTTTTTCTGTAAATCGTTAAAGCGGACCAGTAACTGCTCGTAAAACTCCTTTAACCGCCCCTGTGACGCCAGTTTATTAACGGCCTCAATATCAAAACCATAGCATTCTTCGTAGTTCATATCGGGGCAGTATTTGCTGCGGATCAGCTCAATATCATTATCGGTCTGATCACGACGGTCAATCACAGGACGGAAAAAAGCCACCTTATCAATACGGCGGGTCAGCAACTCCATTACACCCAGTGTAATAAGCAGTTTACCTGCATGGGGTTCCATGGAGGCAATATACAGGCTACTGGTTTTCAAG
>JALVDE010000012.1 GCA_027009375.1 Gammaproteobacteria bacterium | reverse complement strand
GTCTACATTCCCGGTAGCCATGGCTGAATCAATAAGCGCCGCACGGGAGCTGCCCTTGGCTCCGGTGGCACAGCCGTAACTACCGCAGTAACCGCTGTAAACACAGGCTTTTCGATTAAGTGCCGGCTGAGAAAGAATGGCTCTGGGCATGGGCATGGAGTGAATCCCAAGGCGTTCGCAGGCCCGGTCAATATGTTCAGCCAGAGGATGTTCAGCGGTAGGCGGAAAGGGAAAATCCTTACTGCTGCGCGGTTCCTGAAAAGGGTGTTCAATCACACGGCCGGATACACCTACGACTTTCTCTACCTTGTCATAATAAGGTTCCATATCGTTATAGGAGATGGGCCAGTCAACAATATTGGCTCTTTCAATCGGACCGTAACTGGACAGCAGGTGAAAATCATTGGGTTTAAGACGGTGAAAAAAACCGCTCATAAAATTACTGGAACCGCCCACTACATTACCGTTCCAGAAATTCCAGCTGGACTGATAGGTGGGAAAACTGCGCCAGCTGCCGTCATCATTTTCCAGTTCCACTACATGCTGCTGCTCGCGCAGATCCGGAGTATAACCGCCTCGCAAAGAGGTTTTTAATTCATCCTTAAAATAGTCCTGTTCAGTGTACCAGGGGCCTTTTTCAAGTACTAATACCTTATAGCCTGCGTGAGCCAGAGTATAAATAACGGGCCCGGCACCGGCACCGCTGCCCACGACACAAATATCAAAATCATAAGACATTAAGTGAATAAGCTCCTATAAAAGCCAGTAACGTTTGTTCGCAGGAGGGCGGGGCTCTCCGGCACGGTGTTCCAGCCACTGCCAGCCGATACCATCGGGATTACCGCCGTAAATGGGATCGGTCAGCAGAGATTCCAGGACATAATTAAGGATGGTTATCAGCCAGCGCCGGCCTTCAGGACGAGTTTCAAATTCCCTTAATAATTTTTCTCTTTCATCAATGGATAACTGAGTAAAAGGAATACTATGATTTTTTTCAGCAAACTTCTGCAGCTGGCGGCAGCCGGAGTGAATAAACTTTACATCCTCAGGATCGGTTGCAGGATTGGCGAGATAATTATGCAGATAACGCAGCGCCTGGATTTCCACGGCACCGGGTGCCTGATCTTCGGATGGAAACAGATGATTCTGTACAGCGGCAATAATGAGCCAGTCCTGTGGGGTAAATTCCCTGACGGCTGGTGCAGGTAGGTCGGAGCATATTGCCGCATTAACAATTCCAGAAAAGGACAGTGAGCTTAGCCCCGTGCCCGATGTCAATAGAAAATCCCGTCTTTTCATTTAAATTATTTTAACCCATATCTATCGCTGTAGAAGTTATTGCTGAAATATTATTGTTCTAGAATATCTGCGGCATCCTGCAGATTGCCTAACAAATGCCACTGCATCTGTTGAGGAGAAATATAGCCCAGTCTCTTTGTCAGTTCGTCCCGATCGGGAGACAGAATAATAGTACCCGGCACACCGAATTTTCCGTATAACATGTTAACATCTTCTGAATCGTCAATGTCAGCATAAACAGCAATATAATTATCCTGGATGATTTTTATCACTTCAGGATCTTTATACGTTACTGCTTTCATTTTGGCACAGAACTGACACCATTCTGCACCAATATCCAGAAGCACCAGTTTGTTTTCTTTTTCTGCAGCTTCAAACGCTTCGTTAGACCAGGTGTACCAGTTTATACCATTTTCAGGTGAGGGATCTGCTGCGTTAGCAAGTGGTATCAGAATAAGCTGAAATAATAATAAACTAATTGTAATTGTTCTCATTGTTTTCCTGTCAGTGTTATTTTTTACTCAGACAAACCATGAATGATTTAATTCAATAAGACCAGAATTAATAAAATTTACTTTCATTTATTAGAGGCGGTTTATCATTTATAAGTAAATTACTAAGGTATTGTAGGACAACTCTTACTTTGTCTGTTTTTTATACAGATAAACGGTTTTCCCTTATAGATGTTGTGGGTTAACTTGTCTAAAATTAAAATACTATTGATCTAAATCAAATATAAAAATTATGATCTCAAATACTAAAAAAAATAAAATTGAGGCTTATAGATGCTTTTTGAGTTACCCGGCGACACTTATAATCTGAAAACTGGAAAAAAATCGAAATATCCAGAAAAATATAATAAAAACACAGGATTCAGAGAGCTGCTGTATTTTTCTTTAATCATACTTTTCAGTTTTTTTTATACTCCAGCTTATGCTCTAAATTTATTGCAGTCCTGGGAGCGGGCCATGAAAAATGATCCGGTACTGGCCCGTGCTCAGTTTGAACATAATGCTGTGCAGGAATACAAAGAACAGGCATTTGCCGCCTTATTGCCAGAAATAACACTGGAGGCGGAAGAAAAAAAGACGGATTATGATGTAAAAAGCAGTGATAACCAGAATCTTGCCAAAACTAACGATAAATATAATACCACTACTTATACACTTAACCTGACACAATCTGTTTACCATAAGGAAGAATGGGAGCGTTATGGTCAGGCGCAAAAGGAAGGCATACAGGCAGAAATCCAGTTACTGGATACAACCCAGGATCGGATGCTGCAGCTTGGAGAGCGTTATTTTGAAGCGCTTAATGCCGAAATGTCACTTCAATACACTGAAGCTGAACGTGATGCAGTAAAAAAGAACCGTTTACTGGCCCAGGGAAAGCAGGATTCGGGGCTGGGTCGTAAAACCGATACTCTGGATGCTGAAGCCCGTCTGGCTGATGTTGAGGCACGACTGGAAGAAGCTCGTCATAACGTTCAGCAGACTCGTCAGTCCTTAATGGAAATTATCGGTCCTTATAATGAACCACTGGTCGGTCTGAAGGAAAATATAGTGCTTCAGGCTCCTCAGCCGGAAAAAATCGAAGACTGGCTGCAAAGTGCCTATAATGGCAATCTGCAGGCTCAGATCCAGCGTTTGCAGACTGAAATCTCTAAATATGAACTGGAAATACAGAAAGCCGGACATTATCCCTCAGTGGATCTGTTAGGCCAGTTTACCAATCAGGATCAGGACGGCAGTGTTTATGAAGGTGCCAGTGAGATTGAAACCACTGAAGTTATGCTGCAGTTATCTGTTCCTATTTACCAGGGCGGCGGTGTCAATTCCAGGGTACGTCAGGCCACCGAACAGTTTTTTGCTGAAAAAGAACGTCAGGATGAGATATTCCGAACTATAGAGAGAGATCTAAAAGTAGCTTTTGACGGTGTACACAGTGCTATCCGTCGGGTTAACTATCTTGAAAAAGGCGTGGCGGCACAGAAACAGTCCGTTAAGGCCAAGCAGGAAGGCTTTCGAACCGGTCTGTATCAGGGCATTATCCTGCTGGATGCTAATCGCGATCTGTACTTTTATCTGCGTAATTTTTCCCGGGCAAGAACCGATTACCTGATTAATACACTTCGTCTGGCACGTCAGTCAGGGTCATTAAATATAGATGATTTAAAAAAACTGAACCAGTTATTACAAAAATAAAAAATAAAAAATAAAAAACCTAAAATCTAAAGGTATGCCATTTTCCGGTATTGAGGTTAATTATGAGCAAGCACAATAAGACCAGTAAATTTATCTTCGACAGTGATAAAGAGTTTGTACTGGAAACATTGGAACCGAGGATGCTGCTTTCAGCAGACGGCTTACTTCCGCCGGATGTACTGGACAGTATTCAGGAGGATACTACCATTGTTGAAGAACTGGTTGCCGATGAAAGCCTGCTGGCCTCAACTTATTTTCAGCTAAAAGAAGAAGATGGGCAGATACAGATACTTGATACCCAGGATTTATCCGATGTGCCTGTTATAACGCCTGATGCCAGAGAACAGTTAATAGAAGAACACAGCCTGGATGCCCAACCCTCTGAGACTCAAATTACAGAACCTCAAAATCCTGCACAACCCTTATCTGAAGTCTTCAATCAGCAACGTATTCAAACTAGCGAAATTATTATAATTGATGCGCGGGTTGAGAATGTTGACCAGTTATTAACCGGTCTTACTGGTAATAGCCCGTCTACTGACTCCTCAACGCTATCAGCAGATAAGCAATCTGTCGGACCTCATTCATCACTGACAGAAGCTAGCCCCAAAAATTCTCAAAGTAATAGTGACTGGCTGATTATTGATTTATCTATAGAAAATACGGATATAACCCCGTCTTTAGAAGACGGTCAGCGTATTGCCTATATTGTGGATGCACAGCAGGATGGGATTGATCAAATCAGTGATATTCTATCCCGTTATTCTGACGTAGACAGTATCCATCTGTTTTCTCATGCCAGCTCTGGTGCCCTGTTATTTGGAGCGGGGCGTATAACCTCGAGTGTTCTGCAGCAGGAATCCAGAAAAGTTCAGAACTGGGGTAATGCGTTGTCGGAAAATGGTGATATTCTCCTCTACGGATGCAGTATTGCAGAGGGAGAAAAAGGTGAACAACTGGTTGATGAACTGGCCATACTGACCCGTGCAGATGTGGCCGCCTCAAATGATGAAACCGGTATTCAGACATTAGGGGGTGACTGGGATCTTGAATACCGCAATGGCAATATTGAGCGAACACTTCAGGCTGCTGATTATCAGGATATCCTGGTTGATACCAGTGTAGCGGGTGTCGCCAGAGTTGAAAGCAGCGATTTTATAAGTGGTCAGGTTAATTTTATTGAGCTGGACAAAACCATTACCACTCTTGATTTGAGTGATCTCAATACCAGTTTAACCATTTCAGTTCTTGCTAATGGTTCTATCAATGTTGACAATGCCGGAAAAATTACCAACTTTATGCGTACAGGTAATGGTGAACTTGAAAATCTGGTTCTTGGAGCAGCACAAAATACTCTGATATTTAATGACAGAGCGAGTCTGTCCGGTGAGTTAAGTATCTCATCAGCAAATGCTGATACTGCTACTCTGTATCTTCAGTACGAGGGCAGTGACGGTGCTGGTTCTTATGTGGGTATGAAAACTGATAAAATTTCCCTGCCCAGAATCGGCAGTGTCGGCAGTTCCATAAAAAATATTATTCAACAGATAGATACCGGTAATAGTAATGATGCCTTTGATGGTTCAATGGCTGCGGATATCTTTAACGGCGGTAAGGGTAATGACTGGCTTTATGGCGGTGCGGGTAATGATTCTCTAAATGGCGGTGACGGTGATGATTTTCTGCGTGGTAATGAAGGAGAAAATTCACTGACAGGTGGTTCAGGCGACGATACTTATATTTTTGATTTTAACAGCTCTGACAATGATGTTGTTAATAATGTTTTTGAAAATATTAATGCGGGTAATGATACGCTTGATTTTTCAAGAGTTGAAAGCGATCTGGACTTTACCATTGACCAGAATGGAATTTCTGCAACTGCCAGTACTGTATTAAATTCAACCGTTTCCGCAGCTGATCGAAATCTCAACGGTCCCGTTTATCTGGATATTCCTGTCAGTCAGATACCAATAGTTAATAATGCTGTTTTAATCAATGCTGATATTCAGAGTTCATTTTATGTAGATATTAATGGAAATAATAATCCAGAAAAAATTACAGTTTCATTATCCCAGAATGAGCTGGATGAAGAAATCGCTAAACTTAGTCAAAATACCCCCACAGGCGACATTGACGGACTATCCTTTAGTGCTATAGCTGGACAACTCTGGCTGAATTATACCGGTGGTGATGTGGCTTTCTGGAATACAGACAAAAACAGTGCTGTTTCCAATATCAGTAATCCCGAGCGTGAACTTAAACAGGGCAGTACGGGTTCTGTTAATATGTTATTAGCAGACAAAATTCCTTTTCCTGATTCAGGGACAGCTAAAGAACAAACGATTACTATTGCTTTGGGCAATTACAGAAATTTATCAGGAAGTATTAATGAAGCTGCTTTAGTTGAAGTTACTTTATTTAAGGGAGATAAAACTTTTACTGGCTCAGCCGCTAGTATAAAAAATGCCTGGTTAAAAGATATTGATGATGCTTTTTCAGCCGCTATTTCAGGGTCAGAGCTGTTGCTTGACGATACTCAAATACAGCAGATTGCCATTGACCTGTGGCAGCAAAAGCTGGTCAATGAAATT
>JALVDE010000011.1 GCA_027009375.1 Gammaproteobacteria bacterium | reverse complement strand
ACCCAGGTATTATTAATATTCTGTTTGACACACTGGGCATCAAACCAGAGGATGTACCAGCAGAAAAACTTCCTCAACTGGTAAAAAATATTGCCGAGATAAGCCGTCATTCCATGCAGGGCATTATGCAGACCATGAATGCCCGTGCCCATCTGAAAAACGAGTTCAGAATGGAGCGGACTACCATAAAAACTGAACAAAATAATCCCCTTAAATTCTGTATTAATTATGAGCAGCTGCTGCATTATATGCTGACTCATCCAGTGCCCGGCTACCTTAATAGTGAAGAATCTGTTAAAGAAGCATTTAATGAATTGCAGGAGCATCAGGTCGCAGTCATGGCAGGTATGAAATCAGCACTTATGTATATGCTTAATAAACTGTCACCCGAGAAAATACAGCAGCGTTCAGACAAGACCATTAGTCTGACCCTGAGTAATAAGAAAACCCGCTACTGGGAAGCCTATAAAGAGCTTTATGAAGATATTATGAGTGAAGATGATGTTTTTAATCATGTATTCGGCAATGAATTCTGCAGAGCTTATGAACAGCAGGCTGAGTTATTAAAAGAAAATCGTAATAAATAAACACATATAATTAAAAAGGATTTTAAATGCACAGGCATGTTAACTTAATTCTATCTCTGTTTCTGATGCTGACATTATTAATGGTCAGCGGCTGTACTACATCAGAAGTACTGCGTGAGGTCATGGATCCCAAGAATATTCTCTCCGATAAAACCAAACTGGATTTAACAATAACCATGGCTGCAGATTTAAACCCTGATCAGAACGGTCGGCCCTCACCAGTAGTGGTTAGAATTTATTCACTTAAATCACCCTCAATTTTTGAAAATACCGATTATGTGTCACTTTATTTTAATGACAAACAGGTACTGGGTGCTGATTTTGCCGGCATGGAAGAACATGATTTTCGTCCTTCTCAGGTTTTTAAGGCTCAGCTTGAATTTAATGAAAAAGCTAACTTTGTGGGTTTCCTGGTTGCTTTTCAGGATATAGAACAGTCACGCTGGCGAATGGTGCTGCCCCTGGAACGTAAGCAGCATAATGAGATTCATCTTAAATTAACCAGAAACAGCATCGTTCTGGTACAGGAAGATTAGAATTAATGAGTATTCTCAGTTTAAAATGGTTTTTACGGAAAATATAAATGATAAATAACAAAGTAATCTGGTCTGAAGGTATGTTTTTACGGCCCCAGCATTTTCAGCAGCATGACCGTTACCTTATGGATCAAAAACGCAAACTGATCCAGTTTTTCAGCCGATTCGGATGGGGGCTAAAAAGTCTGTCTATTGATGAGCAGCATCTGGGTCTGGGTAAAGTTATTATAAACCATTGTGAAGGAGTCATGCCTGATGGTACCTTGTTTGCGGTCAGTCATTCAGAACAGTTGCCCCTTATTTTTGAAGGCAACGAAGAAGTTAAGGATGAAGTGATCTATCTTACCCTACCGCTGGCCTCAGAAGGAAATCCTGATGCACAAAGTGATCTGCAACTTGAAAAGGAAAATACTATTCGCTATCTGATTGATGCACAGGATGTACGTGATTCCAATGCCGGTCAGAATTCAGTTGCTCAGGTCGATATCGGCAAGCTGTGTTTCAGACTTAAAACAGCCTCTGAATTAAATGGACAAACCATAGCTCTGGCCTTATGCAAAATTGTTGAAATACGTCCCGATAAAACCGTAGTTCTGGATGATGACTTTATTCCCGTAGTGCTTGACTGTTCTGCTTCTGTTAATTTAAAAAACTATCATAAAGAGGTTATCAGTCTTTTAAGTCACCGCTCAGAAGCCGTTGCGGCCCGTCTGGGCGCATCATCAAAAGGCGGTACATCAGAATTTAGTGAGTTTTTGCTTCTGCAGCTGGTTAATCGTTATGAAGCATTAATGAAACATCTGCTGACACTGGATCTGCTGCATCCGGAAAGCCTGTTTCAGCGTCTTACAGAATTGTATGGTGAACTGTCCACATTTACCGTTGCACAAAGACGGCCGGATATTCATATTACGTATGATCATGAAGGCCTGACCGCCTGCTATGCACAGATAATGTCGGTATTAAGACAGTCTCTAAGTCTTGTACTGGATCAAAATGCGCTACAGCTGCCGTTACAGGAACGCAATTACGGTATCAGTGTGGCCACGATTAGCGATAAAAACCTGCTTAAAACGGCTCATTTTGTTCTTGCTGTTAAAGCCAGTATTGCCAGTGATGTGGTGCGTAGTAATTTTCCAGGACAGGTGAAAATCGGGCCAGTGGAACATATTCGGGATCTGGTTAATCTGCAGCTGCCCGGTATTAAACTGGATGCTCTGCCTATTGCTCCCAGACAGATCCCTTATCATTCAGGATTTACTTATTTTCAGCTGGATAAACAATCTAAAACCTGGGCACAGCTGGCCGGTTCTGGTGGTTTTGCCATTCATGTCAGTGATAATTTTCCCGATCTGGAGATGGAATTCTGGGCAATTAAACAGCAATAGCAACATAGCGTAACAGAATAAAACTAAACTTAATAAAAATGGATAGCAATTATGGATGATAGCACCGTTATACGGTTTCCCAATGACAACACGGTATTAAGGCCGACACCTGGAGGTAAACGTAAGTCACCTGCTGCCGGATCCGATCAGGAAAAAACCCGTATTTTTCAGTCACCCAGAACCGCTGCAGGTTCTGTGTCTCAGGAGCAGAATTTTAATCGTGATGCCGGACAGTTCAGAAATGTCATGCCTGCCTATAATGACAATTCAGACTCAGAACCGTTTATTCAGGGTATTGATAATGGCACCGGTCTTAACCCATTGGCATCCTGTGCGACACCGGTCATTTCCATTCTTATAAAACTCACTGAGTCGGTACTAAATGACGATATTAATCAACTGAAATACAAACTGCAGGATGAGCTTAAACAGTTTGAAGTCAATGCTTCCCGATCCGGACTGCCTAATGACAAAATTTTACAGGCTCGTTATGTCCTGTGTACGGCACTGGATGAAATTGTGGTCAGTACGCCGTGGGGTCAGGAAAGCGACTGGAGCAAGCAGAGTCTGCTGAGTATATTTCATGGTGAAACCTGGGGTGGAGAAAAGTTTTTTTTACTGCTTGAACGTCTGCAGAAAGAACCTATGAAGAATCTCGATATCCTGGAGCTTATGTATATTATATTAAGTCTGGGGTTTCAGGGAAAATATCGGGTTATTGATAACGGGCGGGGTGAAGTAGAAAATCTAAGAGAAGATCTGTACCGTCAACTACGTAGTTTAAAAAATGATTTTAATAAAGAGCTGTCCGTAAACTGGAAGGGTATTACCGACAGAAGGGGGGCTTTAATCCGCTATGTGCCGCTCTGGGTGGTAGGGGCTTTGTCAGGTGTCATTTTACTGGCTATGTATGCCAGTTTTACCTATATGCTGGATCAGACTTCGGCTCCCGTTCTGGCCGAAATTCAGGCGCTGGGTAATCAGCAAAATGTTGATAATATTGTCGAAGATAACTCTGTACAGAGTATTTCAACAAAAACCGATACGTCAGTAAACTCAGCACAGACGGATGATAAAAAAGAACGCCTGGTTCGCCCTCCATCCTATCAAAAACATGATGACAACAATACAACAATGATAAATAACCGTACCGATGCTGATTTATTTTCGGCTGCAGACACTTACCAATGGAAGTGGATAACGCCGGAGACAGAAAAACGGGTTAACAAATTAGATATTGAGATACTATCATGATTACCATTAAAAACCTTCTGAAGAAACGCTGGCTTATAACTTTAATCGGTGTTATTGCTTTATCAATCATCATCTGGTTCGTCGGCCCTTTAATTGCTATAGCCGGTACAACAATACTTGAGTCACAGGTGAGCCGGTTAATTGTCATAATGGTGCTGATACTGATCTGGGGACTTAATAATCTCCGCCTGCAGGCTAAAGCAAAAAAACAGGAAGAAGAACTGATAGAGGGCATCAAGGAGGACAATCAGCAGGATCAGGCAGCTTCAGATGAAGAAGTTAAAGTCCTTTCTGAGCGTTTTAATGATGCACTGCAGGTTCTTAAACATTCCAGCGGCAAAGGTAAAGGCAAACAATATCTTTACGAACTGCCCTGGTATGTGATTATCGGTCCGCCCGGTTCAGGTAAAACCACTGCACTGGTTAATTCCGGTCTAAGGTTTCCGCTTTCGGAGCAATATGGATATGAAGCTGTAAGAGGGATAGGCGGTACCCGTAATTGTGACTGGTGGTTTACCGATGAAGCAGTATTGATTGATACTGCGGGGCGATACACTACCCAGGATTCACACGCCGATCAGGATTCCAAAGCCTGGCATGGTTTTTTAAAACTGTTGAAAAAGCACCGTAAACGCCGGCCCATAAACGGGGTACTGGTTGCCATCAGTATTGCAGATATAATGACTCAGACTGAGCAGGAAAAAAATGCTCATATTCATGCTATTCGCAGTCGTTTACTGGAATTACAGAACCAGCTTAATATCCAGTTTCCTGTTTACCTGCTGATCACCAAAAGCGACCTGATAGCCGGATTCTCAGAATTTTTTGACGATCTTGGCAGGGACGAGAGGGATCAGGTCTGGGGAATGACGTTTGAGGACAAACTTAAAACATCTCAGCCGGAGAAAAATACCGGTGAGTGTTTTTCCGAACAGTTCAGTTTATTGCTCAACAATTTAAATGACCGCTTATTGTGGCGGCTTAATTATGAAAGAGATCCACGGCGTCGGGGTAAAATCGTTGAGTTTCCCACGCAGCTGGAAGCAGTAAGAAAACAGTTACAGGACTTTGTTGAACAGACCTTTACTTCGTCCCGCTTTCATGAGCGTCCTGATTTACGTGGGGTTTATTTTACCAGCGGAACACAGGAAGGAACTCCTATTGACCGGATAATGGGTAAAATGATGACCTCCTACGATCTGGATCCCCAGGCGCTACCGGCCCGGCAGGGTCAGGGAAAAAGCTTTTTTATTAAAAATCTGCTGCAAAAAGTGGTCTTTCCTGAAGCTGAACTGGTCGGGGTTAACCGGCGCTTTGAAAACCGTATTCTCTGGATTCAGCGGATATCCTATGCAGCCGCAATCAGTACTGCTACAGCCAGTGCGGTGGCCTGGTCAACCAGTTTTACTCTAAATGACCGAAGTATTAAAAAGGTTGAAGAACAGATCAGTGCCTATAAAGATAAACTTAATACTATTGATCCGCACAATTTCTATGATGTCAATGAACAACTACTGCGTCTTAAGGCAACCGATGCGGTTTTTCCTGAAGATAATAAAATTCCCATAAGTATGCAGCTGGGCCTGTATCAGGGGTATGATTTTCACCTGAATATGGCGCAGGCCTATACAGAGCAGAACCGCCAGTTATTTATGCCGGCTCTGCAGGCCCGGATAGAGGAACAGATCCGTCTGAGTATGTCCCAGCCGGATTATTTATTTGAAGCCCTAAAGGCTTATTTAATGCTGCATCTGCCTGATCGTTTTGATAAGGACTTTGTTCTGCAATGGATGAAACTCGACTGGTCTACCCATCTTTCGGGAGAAGCACAACTGCAGCAGCAATATAACGCACACCTTGAGCACCTTCTGTCCGGAAACTTTGACCCCATCAAGGTGAATCAGTCACTGGTGGACAAGGCCAGGGCAGTACTAAAACAGGTGCCTCTGCATATCCAGATTTATAATCGTATTAAAACAGAAGCACGCAATGCCAATGATGAAGCCTTTACCTTTTCATCCATTGTCGGCCCGGAAATGAATACGGTCTTTTCAGGTACGACTTATGAAATTCCCTATCTCTATACCTATGACGGCTTTAAAACCATTTTTATTAAAGACAGTTATGAATATGTGCGTGAAATTGCACAGGAAAACTGGGTTCTGGGAACGAAGAAGGGAGATTTTACAGCAGAGGATATTGCTCACTTTAATGATAAGGTGAAAGCTCTGTATCTGGAGGATTATGCCCGATACTGGAAAGAGGCCGTTAATGCTCTGGAAGTTAACCGATTTGCAAGCGCCAGTCAGGCTATAAATGTACTGACTCAGAT
>JALVDE010000010.1 GCA_027009375.1 Gammaproteobacteria bacterium | reverse complement strand
CTAATAAACGGGCTATTAAAAGACTTGAAAATTAATATTATGACCCGATTTAAAAATTAGAAATAAATAAACAGGAGGTCTAAAATGAGTATTGAAGTTAATGGTAAAATCATTGAAACAGATGAGGAAGGTTATCTGCTTAATCCAGATGACTGGAATGAGGATGTTTGTGAAGCATTGATTAAACAGCATGAAGCAGCAGGTCACCGACCCGTTAATGAAACGGCTCGTGGTCTAATTGAATACTTTAGAGAGTATTATGAAGATCATATGATGCATCCAACCATGCATAAGTTGCTTAAAACCCTGGGTAAAGTAAAAGGTAAAAGTTTTCGTGATCAGGAAGAATATAAAGAATTTTTATATGAACTTTTTCCACATGGCCCTATACAGATGTTAAGTAAACTGGCAGGATTACCCAAGCCTGTTGAAGAAGTTGAATCTTAATACAGTGATATAAAAGTCCGCTCTTTAGTTTAATTAAAGAGCGGACTTTTTATTGGCTTACGATTTTTTCCGACTATAATTCCTTTTTACAGAAATACCAGTCTGTACATTCATAACCTTCTTTAAGACGGGCTTCAGCATCCTCAGTTGTTGCAGGTGGAGGTACAATAACCTTGTCTCCAGGCTGCCAGTTTTCCGGGGTTGCAACGCCGTTGGCATCAGAGGTCTGCAGGGCTTTAACCAGACGAACGAATTCATCAATTGAACGGCCGTTACTCATTGGGTAATACACCATGGCACGTAAAATACCCTTGTCATCAATAATAAAGGTAGCACGTACTGCAGAAGTATCGGCAGCACCTGGATGGATCATGCCATAGCTTTTAGCAACCTTCATGTCCAGATCGGCAATAATAGGAAATGGAATATCAATATCAAATTTTTCCTTAATATTCCGTGTCCAGGCCAGATGTGAATAGTGACTATCGATGGACAGTCCTAAAAGTTCCGTATTAATGGCCTTAAACTCATCCGCACGCTTTGCAAAGGCAATAAATTCGGTGGTACATACTGGTGTAAAATCTGCCGGATGTGAAAAAAGTACCAGCCATTTACCCAGATAATCCTGGTTGGTTTTTAAACCATGCGTGGTAACTGCACTGAATGCAGGTGCTGGTTCATTTAAACGGGGAAATTGAATAACCTGTTCTTCATTAGCGTTTTCCATATTAACTCTCCTTATTTACCTGACATTTGTCAGGAATTGATTAATGATTGTGTGTATCTTTACGATGTAAAATAGAATATTACAAAAAGCTAATATAGTAAAACAAATAAATCCGATAGCTATAATCGAGATATTCGATTAAACAATAATTATTGGTTTTATGCAATTTTTAATATTAATTTAAGGTAAAGTAGATAAAATTATTTTTTTAATGTTTTAGTAAGGAATGGATATAATGGAAATAGGAGCCAGTACTTTAGCCGCTGCATATACTCAGGTTACTCAGGCAGTCAAACCTGTATTGACAGAAAATGAGGTCAGCGAATCCCCAAAAACAGAAACCAGTGAGTCACGCCAGACTCAGATGAGTGAAGGTGAAGTAAATTCAAATAATAGCAGAATAGATGTTTATGTATAAATTTACCTAAAGCGGTTTTTTATGACCTCTGCCATATTTTTAAAAGTTTCAGCCCGGTAGCTTTCCTTGCGATATAACATTCCTATCATTCGATTAGGTTCTGGTTTTTTAAAAGGAATGTATTGAATCGGATCGGTCTTTAGTCTTTTTTTAGGAACGGCCAGTTCTGGCATCAAAGTCATTCCCAGACCTTCACTGACCATATAACGCAGCGTTTCCAGACTGGTGGCTCTAAAGGCCCGGCTTTCTCTGGCACCTGCTACAAAACAGACTTCCAGAGCCTGCCCCCTCAGACAATGTCCCTCTTCAAGTAATAACATTTCCTGTTCATTTAAGGCATTTAGATCAATTATCCTTTTATTGCTCAAGCTTTGATTAGCCGGAGCTGCAAGCCAGAAAGGTTCATTAAACAGTGTAATTTCTTCAAATTCATTGGTATCAACGGGTAGCGCCAGGATCAGTACATCCAGTACTGATTTTTTTAACATATCCAGAAGCACATGTGTCTGGTATTCGTGCAGCCAGAGCATCAACTTAGGAAACTGTTTTTTTAACTGGGGAATAATTTCAGGTAATAAATAAGGTGCCACAGTTGGAATAAGACCAACATTAAGTTCACCGGCCATAGGATCTTCATAACGCTGAGTTATTTCATGTATTTTTTTTATCTCACTAAGCACTTTTCTGGCCTGTGCACTGACTTCAGCACCCACATCAGTCATAGCAACATGACGAGTATTACGCTCAATCAGTTTTACCCCCAGCTCCAGTTCCAGTTTTTTTAACTGACCACTTAAAGTCGGTTGACTGACAAAACAACGTTCAGCAGCCCGGTTAAAATTTTTTTCCTCATCCACCGCAGTGAGATATTCGAGTTCACGTAAATTCATAATTTTTCATATATAGGCAATATCTATTAGTATAGTAGAAATAAACGATTTCAGCTATAAATTGAAATAAGTAATAATTAAAACCACAAATTTAAAGCATTTATATTAAATATTAAAGGGTGATTGCAATGCACAATTCTAAACATAAACATTTTGATGTTATCGCTATTGGTGGTGGTAGCGGAGGTCTGGCTGTCGCTGAAAAAGCGGCTCAATATGGTAAGAAAGTAGCCATTATTGAAGTTGCTAATATGGGTGGAACCTGTGTTAATCAGGGCTGTGTACCTAAAAAAGTCATGTGGTATGCTGCAAACCTGAGTCATGCTATTCATGATGCCCAGGGGTTTGGATTTAATACCCAACACAATGGCGTAAACTGGACTCAGTTAACACAGGGACGAAATGAGTATGTAAATGATATCGTAAAATACTGGGATCAGTACATTGATAGTAATGGGATTGTACATATTAATGGTTATGGAAAATTCGTTAAAACAGAACAGGGGATTCATTATCTTGAGGTCAATGGTCAACAATACAGTGCAGAACATGTGGTCATTGCAACGGGCGGTAAACCCATAATTCCATCAATTCCAGGAGCACATTATGGTATTACCTCTGATGAGTTTTTTACTCTGAAGGAACATCCTAAGCGTATAGCACTGATAGGCGGTGGCTTTATTGGCGTTGAACTTAGTGGGGTTATGAATACCCTGGAGTCTGAAGTTAATATCTATGCCAGAGAAGATCGTCTGCTGGAGAATTTTGATCCCATGCTGGGTAATGTATTAATGACAGAAATGAGCAGGCAGGGCATTACGCTGAATATGAAAGCAGATATTACTGCCTTAAATAAAACCAGTAAAGGTATTGAAGTAGTAAATGGCAATGAACGGAAAGTCTTTGATATTGTTATCTGGGCCATAGGCAGAGCTGCTAATACCAGAGATCTTAATCTTTCTGGCGTAGGTGTTTATGTTAACAATAATGGCGTGATCCCCGTTGATGCATATGAAAATACCAACGTTAAAGGAATATATGCCATTGGTGACATTACCGGCCGGGTTGCCTTAACACCTGTGGCCGTTGATGCGGGAAGAAAACTGGCTGAGCGTTTGTTTAATAATGTACCTACCGTACGAGTTAATTATGATCAGATCCCCAGTGTAGTATTTACTCATCCTCCTATTGCTACTATGGGTATGACAGAAAGCAGAGCAAAACAGATTTATGGTAATAGTGTTAAGGTATATGAAACCTCATTTACTCCCATGCGTTTTGCACTTTCTGATAATAAAAGTACTACGGCAATGAAACTTGTCTGTGTAGGAGAAATTGAGCGTATTGTTGGAATTCATCTTATTGGTGAAGGCGTAGATGAAATGCTGCAGGGATTTGCGGTAGCAATAACCATGGGTGCGACTAAGGCTGACTTTGATGCTACTATGGCTATTCATCCTACCAGCAGTGAAGAACTGGTAACTATGAAATAAAATGTTGTGTTATAAACTCCTGTATTTTAATATCTTACAGGAGTGCCCAGCCAATGATAATACCACCCAGGATGATCAGGGCACCTGCAGGTGCCAGAGCATTTTTTACGCCTCCAAAATACAGGGCATAACCTGCTTTCATCAGATTATTACTGCCGGAAGCAATCATAATAGCACTGATGATTTCGGTCTGGGTAATATTGTATTTTCCGGTCAGAACAGACAGGATAAATGGGTCAATATCCGTAAATCCGGCAATAAATGAAAATACCTGTAAACCGGCATTGCCATAATGCGCCGTTATAAACTGGGTAAGTACTATCATAATAATAAATAACAGGGTAAAGGCAAAAGCTGTTCCCAGCTCAAGCGGATTAGTATCTGACATAGATTCAGAACGGCTGTGACTTTTCTTTTCCCTTAAAAACCAGAGACTGAATAACAGGCTGAAAAAAGAAAGAGTTAAAAACGGTATTAAAATCATTTTACCTATCTGGCCATTAAAGACAAAAGCAATAACAATAATCCTCAGAAACATAATGGATGTAGCAATTACAATACCGGCAGAAATTTCGGCACTATAATGACCGGTTTCCTTGAGTTTTCTGGCCAGTACAATCGTGGTTGCAGTAGATGAGTACGTACCGCCTATCAGACCCGTCAGAAAAAAGCCTTTAGACGGAAACAGGTATTTCTGCATGATATAACCGCCATAGGAAATGGCCGATATAACGACTACCGCAAACCAGATTTTAAAGGGTGACAGAGGAATATAGGGAATAATATGTGTTTTGGGTAATAAGGGTAAAATCACTGCAGAGAGCAGGATCATCTTACTGAATGTTTCAAACTCATAGACATTGACCCGTTCAGAAATTTTCCGAAAGGCATTCTTCTGATTAAGAATAAATACGGTTAAAACAAATATAAAGGCCGGCATCCAGAATGGGTACAAGCTGGAAATCGCTCCCAGGCTGTAAACCAGCTGTAAAATCAGAAAAGGCAGAATACTGTATTTTTCTTTTTGTATATTCCGGTAATAAACCAGGGCATAAAAAACTGTCAGACCAATAAAACCCAGTCCATAGATAATAAGGTGCGAGGGATCAATTTTATAAAACAGATAGCCCAGTATGCCGACAAAGGTAAAGGTTCGGGTGGTACCGAAAAAAATCTGTCCCTGTTCTTTTACATACTGCAGATTGTACGTTTTTATTTCCAGTCCAATAAGAAAACTGAAAATAATAGTTAACAGGAAATTGAGAAAATCCGGGGTAAAATCAGCCAAAATAAAACCCTTAAATAATATCTATGGATTATTAAGTTTCTAACATAAAATTTAATTGAGTCGTACTGTTCAACATAGTATATTGGATTTATCTAAGGAACACGAACCAGGATCAAGATAATAGCAGATTTTATAAGTTAAGATGGAACTTGCTTAAGCATTTTTAGTCTTTTAGTTATGGTCTTCACAAAAGTAACATGTTCCACAAATACGCTCTGTATTCTACGGACAATAATTAATTCAAATTATTTGAGCTGTATCAGTAATACCATTCAAACAGGATAAAACCAATGACAGATACTAATACCAAAGTTCAGGGACTGAGTTCTGCACAGGTAAAAGAGCGTCTGGAAAAATATGGATACAATGCATTAGAAGAGAAAAAGGTTTCACCTTTATTGAAACTTCTCGGGTATTTCTGGGGGCCGATCCCCTGGATGATTGAAGTGGCAGCCATTCTTTCTGCTGTGGTACAGCACTGGCCTGATTTTTTTATTATCCTGGCCTTATTGATTTTTAATGCCGGTGTGGGCTTCTGGCAGGAATATACTGCCGGTAATGCTGTCGAAGCATTAAAAAAACAACTGGCACTAAAAGCCAGGGCATTACGTGATGGAGCCTGGCAGGAAATCGATGCTAAACAGCTGGTACCCGGTGATATTATCCGTCTCCGCTTAGGGGACGTGATCCCGGCAGATGTTAAGCTAATTGAAGGCGATTATCTCAGTGTCGATCAATCAGCACTGACCGGTGAATCCCTGCCGGTATCCAAACAGGTTGGTGATGAAGCCTTTTCCGGTACCATAGTCAAACAGGGGAAGGTTGTTGCAGAAGTCACTGCTACCGGAG
>JALVDE010000009.1 GCA_027009375.1 Gammaproteobacteria bacterium | reverse complement strand
CAAATGTGATAGCTGATTCGGCAGAACATATTGAAGATGAGGGGTTGAGGGAGACTTTGATGAGATTATCGAGGCATGTGGGGGAAAAGAGCTAGCGTTCAGCGTTCAGCGTTCAGCGTTCAGCGTTCAGCGTTCAGCGAAAGGTTTAAAACCGCTTTTTCTTCAGTCAAGCAAAAAATTAAAATATTTTGCACAAACTTAAAGATAAATCCTTCTGCTCTGGCTCTTTCTGAACGCTGAACGCTCAGCGCTGAACGCTGCTCTTAAACCGCTACAACCGACTTCATATAAGAAATCGGAGCCTGAGATTCGTCTTCAAAAATCACTTCTTCCCAGGCTGATTCGTCGGCCAGAAGTTCGCGTAAAATCCGGTTGTTTAGGGCATGACCGGCTTTATGGCCGCTGAAGGCGCCAATCAGGCTGCTGCCCAGCAGGTATAAATCGCCAATGGCATCCAGAATTTTGTGTTTAACGAACTCATCTTCATAACGCAGACCGTCTTCATTTAGAATGCGGTATTCATCCATTACAATGGCATTATTAAGACTGCCGCCCAGAGCCAGGTTATTGGCTCTGAGCTGTTCTATCTGGTTCATAAAGCCAAAGGTTCTGGCACGGCTGACTTCCCGGACAAAGGAGGTGGATGAAAAGTCCATCTCCGCACACTGGGAACGTCCGGATATAGCAGGATGTTCAAAGTCGATAATAAAGGAGACTTTAAAGCCTTCATAGGGCTCAAAGCGCACCCATTTATCACCTTCTTCTATTACGACATTGCGTTTAATTCGAATAAAGCGCTTGGCTGCTGACTGTTCTACAATACCCGCTGACTGGAGTAAAAAGACAAACGGGCCGGCACTGCCATCCATAATGGGTACCTCAGACGCGCTTAAATCGATATAGGCATTGTCGATCCCCATACCTGCCATAGCTGACAATAAATGCTCCACCGTAGAAATTCTTACACCATCTTTAACCAGGGTTGTGGATAAAGTCGTGTCACCCACATATTCTGCACGGGCCGGTATTTCCATGGGCGTTTCAAGATCCACGCGCCGAAAGATAATCCCGGTATTCACAGGCGCAGGCCTGAGTGTCAGATAGACTTTTTCCCCTGAATGTAAACCAACACCGGTCGCTTTAATGCTATTCTTTAGCGTACGTTGTTTTATCATCTACAGATTCCTGATTAATTATTATGGTATATAGTGGCCGATTGTAACATAAGTCCTACAAACTTACTATATTAGAGAAACAATACTCCATAAACGGAATAATTTCTCCATCTTTCCTGCAAGTTAGGCACAATTTGCAACAATTCGTTCACTTCCGGTGAAAATGCATTTAAAACCTAGTCATTCTGGCGACGTAAAAAGGCCGGAATATCCAGGTATTTCAGATCTTCACTTTCAGCACCTGGGTGATAATCACCACCCGCTACCTTTTGCTGCTCAACCACGACCTCTTCATCCACAATAGCGGTTTTATCGATGGTTGGAATGGACTCCCTTTCCTGTTCAGGTTTAACCAGTTTAATTTCCGGCTTATCACCTTCTGCAGCACGGGCAGAACCAATTCCAGTTGCAACAACAGTCACCCTCATTTCACCACTCATATCCGGATCAATTACCGTACCTACAACAACAGTAGCATTATCAGCGGCAAAGGATTTAATGGAGTTACCCACTTCCTCAAATTCACCAATAGACATATCCATACCGGCTGTAACATTAACCAGAATACCTTTGGCACCGGACAGATCCACATCTTCCAGCAGCGGACTGGAAATGGCACGTTCAGCTGCATCAGTCGCACGGGCTTCACCGGTTGCACTGCCGCTGCCCATCATGGCCATACCCATTTCTGACATTACAGTACGCACATCAGCAAAATCCACATTGATCAGACCTGGACGGGTGATCAGTTCAGAAATCCCCTGAACCGCATTAAGCAATACATTATTGGCTTCCTTAAAGGCATCCAGTAAGGTAGTACCTTTACCCAGAACCGACTGCAGTTTTTCATTGGGAATAGTAATCAGAGAATCAACATATTCACGCAGTTCACCAATACCATCTTCTGCCTGTCCCATGCGACGAGGACCTTCCCAGGGGAATGGCTTGGTTACCACCGCTACGGTTAGAATACCCATATCCCTGGCAATTTCCGCCACAATAGGTGCAGCACCGGTTCCGGTACCACCGCCCATACCGGCCGTAATAAACAGCATATCGGTACCTTCGATGGCTTCCATAATACGGTCACGATCTTCAATAGCCGCTTCCCGGCCAACCGTTGGATTAGCTCCGGCACCCAGTCCCTTGGTAATATCATTACCAATCTGCAGGACGGTACGGGCCGATGAATTAGCCAGCGCCTGAGCGTCAGTATTGGCACAGATAAAATCCACCCCATCCAGACTGCTGTTGGCCATATGCTCAACGGCATTACCACCGCCGCCGCCAACGCCCATCACTTTAATCACAGCACGATCACTTGTTGTATCCATTAATTCAAACATTTCAACTTACTCCTTCTTTACATTTTGCAGCCAATGAAAAATGTAAAAACTTTTTAAAATTAAAAAAATAATTATCTAAACACACACTTTAGACATCCCAGTCATCCCTGACTCATCTGTTCCTAATCCTTACTCCCCCATAAGAGTTAAACCCAAACTTCCTTGATTAAAAGTTTCCCTGAAACCATTTTTTCATTCTGGCCAGAATGGCCGAAAATCCTTTGCTTTCAGAGAAATCGAAGCTTTCATGCTCCTGATTTTGCTTGCCGAACAGGATCAGGCCCACGCCGGTTGCATAACGTGGATCCTTGACCATATCGGTCAGACCTTCTATTTCCATAGGCACACCAATGCGTACCGGCATATGAAAGACTTCTTCTGCCAGTTCCACAGCCCCTTCCATTTTTGAACTTCCTCCGGTCAGTACCACACCGGAGGCACAAAATTCTTCCAGACCGCTGCGCTGTAATTCATTTTTAATCAGCGTAAACAGTTCTTCATAACGCGGCTCAACGACTTCTGCCAGTACCTGCCGGGCCAGTCTGCGCGGCGGACGATCACCCACACTGGGCACTTCAATGGTTTCTTCCGGATTCGTCAGCTGACGCAGAGCACAGGCATGTTTGATCTTGATTTCTTCAGCGTACTTGGTCGGCGTTCTAAGGGCCACAGCAATATCATTAGTCACCTGGTCCCCGGCAACGGGAAAAACCCGGGTATGTTTAATAGCACCATTCTGATAAATGGCCACATCGGTTGTGCCACCACCAATGTCCACCATGCAGACACCCAGTTCTTTTTCATCTTCTGTTAATACCGAATAACTGGAAGCCAGTTGTTCCAGAATAATATCGTCCACTTCCAGATCGCAGCGGTGAATGCATTTAACAATATTCTGCACCGCACTTTCAGCACCCGTAACCATATGCACATCCACTTCCAGGCGTACTCCGGACATACCCACCGGTTCACGAATACCTTCCTGATCATCAATTAAAAACTGTTGGGGCAGGACGTGCAAAATTTTCTGATCCGTTGGAATGGCCACTGCACGAGCCGCATCCATTACCCGCTCCAGATCATCAGTGGTCACTTCCTTATCACGAATGGCGACCATACCGTGAGAGTTAAGGCTGTTGATATGACTGCCGGCAACCCCGACGAACACCGAATGTATTTCACAGCCGGCCATAAGTTCAGCTTCTTCAATAGCCCTTTTAATCGACTGCATAGTGGATTCAATATTAACCACAACCCCTTTTTTCATGCCCCGGGCCGCATGTTTGCCCATGCCGATAATTTCAATATCACCATCACTGCCGACTTCAGCCACAATCGCTGATATCTTGGATGTACCAATATCCAGCCCGACAATTAAACGTTTATCATTTCGTTTGGTCATAATGCCCTGTTATTCCTGTTTTGTTTTAGATAAACCAGAAGCAGAATCCGTATCGGCTTCCGGCTGAGGCTTCCACTTAATGCTGAAACCATTGGAATAGCGTAAATCTGCATAAGCTATTCTATCGATATAATTTTTTAACGCCCCGCCTAAACTGTTTATAAAACGCTCCAGTCTGGGCAGCATCTGTTCTTTACCCAGCTTTACCCGGATACCATTACTTAAAAGTAGCTGCCAGGTACGACGGGCGTTCATACCGCACTGGCTGATGTTTAAATTAATTTTCTGCAAATATTCATTCATAACATAACAATGCTGCATAATCTGTTTCGCGTTTTCACTGGTACCCTTTAGCAAAGCCATTTTGTTAAATTCTGCCTGCTGACTGGCGGTTAATTTTGGCTTAAACACCAGTCCCTCACTGCTCAGCAAAGCATAAGACTCATCTTCACCTTTTTTACCTTTATTTAAAGACCGGTTTACAGACTGCCAGCGCACCACTGGTTTATGTTCCTTAATTGATATTAACAATTTATCCGGCCAGACCTTTCTGACCGAAACCGATTTAACCCAGGGCAGTTTCTGCATCAACTGAGAGCGAAACTGTTCAACATTTAAACTAAAAAAACCACCGTTTATCGCCTCAGCAGAGACTTCCTGCAATTCTCTGCTGCTCTGGTTCTCCAGTTTATTAACCAGTTCAATTTTTCTGATGGGAAAGTTACCCGGACTGTATAACCAGTTTATAAAAACACCTGTGCCCGCTATCAGTCCAACCATCAGCAGAATCATTATGATCCTGAGTATTACCTGTCCTTTACTTAAAACAACATCGCTTGCATCAGTCTCAGACATCATTTGTTAGTCATGTCTTGCAGAGGTTTGCAATATCCTGTAAATAAGTTCATCAAACTCAATTCCGTTTTGCCTGGCTGCCATAGGCACCAGAGAGTGATCAGTCAGCCCGGGCACCGTATTAATTTCAATCAGCCAGGGCTGTCCCTGTTCATCGCACATAAAGTCCACACGACCCCAGCCACTGGCTCCGACACATTCAAATGCCTGCATGACCAATATCTGATATTGCTCTTCCTGAGCTTTATCCAGGCCGCAGGGACAGTGATAAATCGTATCATCACTGAGATATTTAGCCTGATAATCATAAAAGTCTCTGGGGGTTTCCAGGCGGATCAAAGGCAATGCCTGTGAATGTAAAACCGCACCGGTAAACTCCTGACCAACTACCCATTGCTCAACTAAAATCTCACTATCATATTGGGCCGCAGTACTCAGTGCCTGAGTCAGTTCAGCTATATTATCAGCCTTGTTCATACCGATACTGGAGCCTTCATGGGCTGGTTTAACCATGACCGGAAAACCCAGTTTATCCCCAATGGCATTTAAACGACCCTGCATCATCTCTGTATTTTCAGAGCTTATTTCGGTTGCCTTAATGACTTCAAAAGCCGGTGTAGGCAGCCCGAAACCGGCCCATAATAATTTTGTCCTCAGTTTATCCATACCAATGGCAGATGCCGGAACATTGCAGCCGGTATAAGGGATCTGCAAAGCTTCCAGTATGCCCTGAATAATACCGTCTTCACCACCGCGGCCATGCAGGGCAATAAAAGCGGTATCAAAAGCCGCATTTTTTATCTGCTCACAGATATTGCCGCTCTCTGTCTGTTTAAAATGGACATCCAGTTCAAAGGCATCCACACCTTTGCGTAACAGGGCATTAAGTGCAGCCTGACCGCTTTTCAGCGAAACGTCCCGCTCGGCAGAATCACCACCCATTAATACCGCCACACGTCCAAACTGTTCTGTACCTGCTGCAGACTGTGTCATGGCTGTTTTACCTGCTCTTCACACATCAGTTCACCCATAATATGCACTTCAGTTTCCAGTGTTATCTTATGTTTGTTATAAACCTGTTCCTGTACCAGCCTGATCAGATTTTCAATATCCTGAGCCGTTGCCTGGCCGGTATTGATAATAAAATTGGCATGTTTTTCTGACACCTGCGCTCCGCCTATGCGTCTGCCTTTTAAGCCACAGTCCTCTATCAGGCGGGCTGAGTGATCCCCCTGAGGATTCTTAAATACTGAGCCGGCATTCGCCTGTCGGGTAGGCTGGGTTTCTGCCCTTTTCTGCAATAAACTTTTAATTTGCTGTTTGCTTTGTTCCAGAGCCTGAGGGTTCTGT
>JALVDE010000008.1 GCA_027009375.1 Gammaproteobacteria bacterium | reverse complement strand
ATAAGAAAATACAGGTCGTTTGCCGGATGTCATGGAGACATCCCTGAACAAACGACCTGCTCAAAATTCATGGAAGAAACAAGTATGGAACTGGACGACACGCCCGCTGCTTTGGGCAGCACCTCTGCAAGCCCTGAAGCCTTTATCCGCACTCAGGCAACATCCGCCAATACCAGCCGGTTTATTTTTACCCTGTCCGGTTATACCGAAGAACTGCGGGTGCTGGACTTTGAGCTGCAGGAATTCATTTCTGCCCCTTACCAGTGCCGGGTAACCCTGGCGACACAGAATAACACGCTTGACGAACAGACCTTTCTGGCACAGGCCGGTCTGCTGACCCTGATATTTAATGACCGGCGTGAATACCTGCACGGCGAAGTGGCCGGTTTTGAGTATGGCCATGAACAGGGCGACTACTTCCTGTATCAGGTTCGGCTGGTGCCCAAATTCTGGTTTCTGGGCAAACGCACTAACCAGCGCATTTTTCAGCAGTTGAGTGTTCCGCAAATCATAGAGCAGGTCTTTAATGAAGCCGGCATCACCGCCCGGGACTACGAACTGCGTCTGGGAGACAGCTATCCGCCGCGCGACTATTGTGTGCAGTACAATGAAAGCGAACTGGACTTCCTGTCCCGCTTAATGGAACAGGAAGGTCTGCACTACCACTATGAGCACCGCAACGATGGCCATATTATGGTTATCAGCGACCAGAACAACGGTTTTTTACCCATACAGGGTGATATCAATGTCCAGTATCATCCACAGTCCGGTCTTAATGAACAATATCATGTCATTCAAAGCCTGAGCGTACGCCGGCAAACCTGTTTCGATACCGCCCGCCAGCGGGACTATAACTTTATCCGTCCGTCCGAACGTCTGGAGCAGAGCCTGCAAAGTGAAAGCGATACCGTACTGGAAGACTACTACTACCCCGGAGACTACCTGAACAGCACCCAGGGCCAGCGCCGTACACGCCTGACACTGCAGCAGCATCAGGCTCATGAGCAGCAGCGGACATTAAGCAGCAACCATCCGAACCTGCGTGCCGGCACCCGTTTCAGACTCAGTGACCACCCCGATACCGGTCTGCCGCAGGACAGCCTGCTGGTTCAGATTGTCCACACGGGTAACCAGCCTCAGGCACTGGATGAATACGGTGCCGGTCAGTCGGCGCAATACCACAACGAAGCCCTGGCCGTTCCCCTGCAGACACCCTGGCGGCCGCAGCCCAAAACCTCACGCCCACTTATTGCCGGTTATCACAGTGCCGTCGTGACCGGCCCCGGGGGTGAAGAAATCTACACCAATGAACACGCCCAGAACAAAGTCCAGTTTCCGTGGGACAGAGAAGGGCAGCTTAATGAACAAACTTCCTGCTGGCTGCGCAGCACCCAGGGCTGGGCGGGCAACCGCTGGGGCACACTGATACTGCCCCGCATCGGTCAGGAAACCAAAATCGGCTTTATCCACGGCAACCCCGATAAACCACTTATCACCGGCCGGCTTTACCATGAACTAAACCGTCCACCCTATGCCTTACCCGAACACAAAACCCGCGCCACCTTTAAAAGCGACTCCACTCTGGGCGGAGCAGGCTATAATGAAATCCGTATAGAAGACAAAAGTGGTGCCGAGCAGGTGTTCTTTCATGCAGAAAAAGACCTGGATATACGGGCTAAAAACGACCGCCGGGACATTGTTCAAAACGATCGTCATCTGATAGTCGACAACAACCGTTATGAACACATCCGCCAGAACAGCCACCACAGTATTGCACAGAACCAGAACGAAAAAACCGGTGCCGACCAGTCATTCACCATCGGCACCAGCCAGCACGAACAGGCTGGCCAGGCCGTTATGCTGGCCGCCGCAGGTAATATCCACCTTAAATCCGGCCAGAAAATCGTCCTGGAAGCCGGCACAGAGCTGACCATAAAAGCCGGCGGCGGCTTTATTAAAATCGACCCCTCCGGTATTACCGCCCAGGGTGCCCGGATAGACTTTAACAGCGGCACCGGCGGCTCACCGGCCGCAGCCGCCCAGCCGCAGACACCCCTGCTGGCCGCCGAAGCCGATAAGGACCGCCCCGGCCAGAGCTTTAAACCCACAGACCCGCAGCAGCCGCCCGAGCCGAAAACCCTCCGCTACAAAGGCACCATTGCCCGGGAACTGCTTAAACCAGATCCTCATCCGCTGGCGCCATTACCCAGAGAACCGGAACCGCCTAAGGAAAAACAGTACTGGCTGAAACTGGGACACACACTCAGCTACCCCGATGATAAAGGCCAGCAGGAACCTGCCAAACGGGCATCTTATCTATTAACCGCACCAGACGGTCAACAGCTTCGCGGTAAACTGGATGATATCGGTCAAAACTGGCTGCCGATAAAGACACCCGGGATATACCAGGTTGAATACGAACCGGATATTGATAAGGAAATTGCTCAGACACAAAAAGAAATCCAGCAAATACTCAATGCCATTATTAAAGATGAGCAAAAAGAAGCCCGGGTAATAGAAAAGAAACTCAAAGATGCCCGTTATTTTGGACTGGACTTCCCCGGCAGCAATGCCCTGGCACAATATGAAATATACAAGGCAGCCGTAGCTCAAGGCCTGTGGAATGGTTTAACCGGACTGGCCGGTTTTGCCTGGGAGTTACTAAAAGGGACTGGATTTCTAATCTATGAACTGGCCCTGCGAACCAATCCCATTACCGCACCCAATAAGTTCAGGGAAGATTTAAAAGCACTTAAAGCGGCACATAAAGAACTGCAGCAGTTTGCCGATGAAGACCTGGAACTTTATGCCGCCTTAATAAGTGATAATGAAACCCACGCAATCCTGAAAGATTTTGCCGGCGATTACCTGCAGGCCCAACATCCCCTGGAATACACCGAAACCGGCGGACAGGTATTATTTGATGTTTTACTGACCATTGTCACGGCCGGCTTTGGTGCCGCTGCCAGTGTCCGCCATCTGGCCAAACTGAAAAAACTGAAACCGCTGCTGCAGCAATTAAAGAAATTGTTAAAACGCAGGCGGGCAAAAGGTCAGTTTAAAGGGGTGCAGGATTCGAGGATTAATTCAAAGAATGTATTGAAGTCTGATAGAATCAAGGCAAAAGATTTCCCTGAAAGGACAAGGATTGAATTAGAACCGGGCAAAAAGGGAAGTTGGAATAAAACATTAAATGGCCCGTTGAAACCAACTACTGATTATATAATTGGCAATAAAATATATGAAACTGATGAATATGGACGAGTGCGACGAGTAAGTGGAGAACTTTCGCTGATTAAACGTGATAGAAATACCTATCAGCAAGGAAAAGCTGGTAAAACAAAAGGAATAAAAGACGGTCATGAAGCTGATGAAGGTGGTCATATTATTCCATCTCGACATGATGGTTTTGGAGAGCAAATTAATTATCTGCCAATGAATTCAAATTTGAATAAAGGTGGGTGGAAGCGAATGGAAAACTTATGGGATAATGCCTTAAATGAAAAGAAAACAGTTGAAGTTGATATTAAACCTAACTACGAAGGTACAAGCAAGCGACCTAAAGAATTTAAAGTAATTTATAAAATAGATGGAAAATCATATAAGAAAAAATTTATGAATGTACAGAGAGGAAAAGAATGAACCGATCAATTGATGATATATATTCAAGCATTGCTCAGCATTTAAGTGATTGTATACACGAGGACTGGGATAATATTACATTAGAAGTAGAAAGGGACAATAATGATGTTATTGGATTTTCTGGTGATTATATTTCAATAAATGGTGAATTAAAATATTTAGATGTTGGAGCTTTGAATGATCAGGTCGATGATGATTTTAACGAAATATACGCTATCATGACAGAAAATGGAGATAATAATAAATGGAACCGTGCAACTTTCAAATTAAAGCAAGACGGGAAATTTAGTATTGATTTTGATTGGGATCAGGTATTAGCAGATGAAGTTTCTCAGTTTAATTCATAGAAATACAATCTAAAAAAAATGCATCATCTGAAAAATGATTGGGGGTTTTCCGGTTCAGGAAACTTCCCCATTGTATGAAACAAGGCGATTTTAAGCACACCATAGTTCCTGAAACCATAAGATCTTTTGGTGACCAGATTTACTTTCCGATTTAAACCCTCTACAGCCCCTGAAGAATAAGCATGGTCGATACTGAAGAACAGAGACTGGATATAATAAAAAACTGTAACCTGTTATTAGACGGTTATTTAAGCCATTTTAAACAGACTGATGATTCCCCTCAGGGAAGAATGATCACCCAGCTAAAATGGTTAAAGGAACGGGCCGAAAATCATGACCTGCCGCTGCCGGTACCAAAAGAAAAACTCAGCTCCCTGCTTTATATTTATACCACAGGAGAAATCTACGCGGTATATGACTATGAAAAGCCGATACTGGAACAATATAATAAAGAGACCATTGAAAAAATAATGGATCGGTTAATTACGTTAACAGAAGAAGGAGGATTACTAACCAAAAAAGAATATTTCCCCTATATTGTACGGGTAATTGATGCCTTAATACTGCTAATAAAAAAATCCAGTTATGAACTTGAAAATTACCGGGAAGGATTTTTTAAAGAATTAGAAAGGTTAAAAAAACTAATTATAGAAGAAAAAATTGAACCTCCAGTTGGGGCATGTATGCCAGATTACCCTAATTATGTAGAAACTGAATATTTAATTCGTTTATATCCTGAAGGAAAAAAACTGTTTTCAATAGTTAATAATTTAATCTTTAACGGCCGCCGATCCGACACCTGGTTAACACCGGAAGATGCAGACCGTGAAAGCCAGAAACTTCTGGATGAAATAACACAGTTTGTTTCTCCTCAGCAGGGGGTGCTTAAAAACGAAGAAAGCCGTAAAAAACTCAAGGAAAAAGGTCTGTCAAAAGGTCTGTGGGGCTATGACATCAACGGTATAGGTATACTGCCCCACAGTCCACAGGCTCTGTCAATGAAGACCAAAAAGCCCTGATAGAACAGGCGCTGAAAAAAACGCCCGTCAGAACCTGTTAATGAGTCATTTTACCTATGTCAACTATGCACTGGATATTGCCCTGAATGATGAAGGTGCGGTCAATGTAGGAGATGACGGCAACCTGGGGATATTTGACTACGGCACCTTTAATAAAAACCGCCAGTATGTCTATGATCGTATTATAGACAATACCATCAATATCACGCTTTCCGGTCACTCCCATCGGGCCGCTCTGTACCAGAAAGAAAAAGTCACCGATGAGTGGCGTTTTTTTAAATTCAGACGAATGAATGACAAACTGATTGTTCGTTCAAACCCATTGCAGGAGCAGCAGTACACACAGGTGGATAACAATCAGGCCCGCATACTGATATCGGCCTGCGGCGGCCCCATAGCGGTACAGAATTATCATGGGGAACTACTCGGCTGCGGTCTGGACTACCCCTCAGGCAGTTATATCAAACCGGACAAAACCGGAATATACACCGCCCGCCATCCCAATGCCCGGCCGCGTTTTGCTGTGGCACTGGATTTTATGGATATAGTGGGCAAAGAAAAACACAAAAACAAAACCGGAGTATTTAAAAGCATCCACAGCAGCAGTGAAGCCCCTTTTGAATTTACCATGCAATTGAATGACACTCCCTGCAATATCCACAAACAGAACAAACGGGTACTGCCAGCAGAGGATTTTATTAAGGCGGTGAGGTTTTATGGGTATGTGTTTAATCATGGTGTTGTGAAGGTATTAACAGCAGAAGCTAACTCTGAATTTATTTCTGAATATAACTATAAAATGGTAATAAATCAGGATAAGTTGCTTTCTATAATGTCTGCAATAACGCATGATGCACAGGAACACCCGGTGGCCCTTAATCTGATAATTGAAAAGCCGATGGACGGTCTGCGAATAAATCAGGGTGTCATGGATACAGTATTCAGGCGCTATACATCGGCAAAGAACAGTATTATAGAAAATGTGAGTTCACTAATTGCATGGCAGTCAGATCCACGTGTCCAGCCAGCCGGAACAGGGTACCTGTTTTGATTTCAGTTTAAAACTGGTTAGTCTCTAGACCCTATTTTTCTCTGTGTAAGCTTATTTATAAACAAAAGATTGGGGTTGATCGGCAATATCTAAGGG
>JALVDE010000007.1 GCA_027009375.1 Gammaproteobacteria bacterium | reverse complement strand
ACAATTATGCAGATCATGTTCTTCCAGCCAGCCCTTATCCACCAGCCACTGCAGGTCAATCAGGCCGGGGTTTCCGGCATGCACAGACTGCGACTGATAGGGCGAACCATCACCATGAGTTGGTCCTAGGGGCAGGGTCTGCCAGACACTGAAACCAGCATCCTTAAGAAAGTCTACAAAACGATAGGCATCGGCTCCCAGAACCCCTGATCCGTATGGACCTGGCAACGAGGTAGGATGCAATAAAACGCCAGCTCGTCGTTTATCCAGTGGTACACCACGATTATATCGTCTGGTCATAGTTATTCCTGTCCCGGCCGCATAGTACCGCCGGCAGCCGGCATACCGCTGCCATAGGTAAAGACCTGGGTAAGATAGCTTGGAGGCAGTACCCCAAGATATTGATATAATATGGACAGGTTAAGACGAAACAGTGATTCAAAACTACTGACAGAATCCGCTGGATTGTAATCACCGAACCACCAGAACCAGTCAGAGCCTTCACAGACTGCCAGCTGCTGTTCAGCCCGGGCCAGCTGTCCATGATCCAGTTCGCCTTTGGCCACCACTTCATCAAAACATTGTTTGGCTTCTATAAGCATATCCCAGCCCCGGTTCTTGGCCTGATCACCAATCCAGGTGGAAAATGAACCGTAAACCCAGCTGCCTGCTACCAGGGAAGGCAGCATAGTGGTTTCTGAATGGCTATTGACACATTCAGCAAAGGTGGTCAGGTCAAAACGCGGATGTTCTGCCAGCCGCTGGTATAAGGCTGTCAGGAAATAATAGCCGTTTTCAGGGTAATATTCCCAGGCGTTTTCACCGTCAAGAATAATAGAAACCACCCGACCGGATTGATTTTCCCGATTGTGCAAAATGGTTTCCATATGTTCAATCAAATTATTAACTGCATCATCTGCATGCCACTTGGAGTAGGTGAAACCAATCAGATCCGACAGGCCGTCATCGCGGAAAAAGCAGTTAATCAGTCCTTCTTTCTCAGCCCCATTATCAGCTGCAACATCCTCTGCGTTGTCATCTTTACGCGGTTGTACAGTATAGCCGCGATGCACACCTATATTATTGTATACATCATCAATCATACCTGCCTGGCTCAGACTATTGTTCAGAACACTGCCGCCGGTAGCCACCCATTTGAAACCATATTCTGACAGAACCTCCAGGGTTTCATTACTAACAGCCCCTTCTGAGGGCCAGCATCCCACCGGCTTAAAGCCAAAATGGTTTTTAAAGATATCCAGGCCTTTTTTAATATGCCAGTGAACCCGTTCACGACCACCGGGATATTCAGGATGTTCCGGCAGTGCCACATCAGGCATCGCCTCCCGGGCAGAATTCAGATCCAGCAGCAGGGGAACAATCGGGTGAGCATAGGGCGTAACTGATAATTCAATCTGTCCTGACTGTGCCAGGCGGCGGTAGCGATCAATAATCGTATTAAGGATGTCACCAATCACTTCCAGTAATAAATAACGGTCATTGAGCGTATAATCGTTTTCCTTGTAAATCAGACGCTTGATGCGAGGATCATTACGCCTGACCGTTTCACCCATCCAGGCCAGATGATACCAGGTGAGCAGGTCAAACAGGTACTGATCCTCAAGGTAAAAAATGGTGTCCTGATTATTCACAAACCATTCTGACATATTGGCCAGTTTCTGGTAAGCGGGAAAACGATCGATTAGCCGTTCCCGGTTGGCTTTTAGACAATCCTGAATGATCTGCAGACGCAAAGGCGGACTGGACGGTAATTTGCTGCAGGTCAGGTGAGCCAGCATGGGATCACGCAAGGGAGTATTATGCTGCAGGAAGTCATTGACCTGATGTTTATAATCTTCAATCTGTTCAAGCAGGGTCGGGGTGAAATTAACTACCGCACGTGCCCCTTTAACATTTTCCAGATGTTCGACCATATCAATATAGTCTTTAATAACATGCAGATAGGTCCAGGGCAGCTGGAATTCATTTTTTCTGAGATCCCGGTATTCCGGCTGGTGCATGTGCCAGCAAATAACGACTTTGAGCTTATCTTCAACAGACGATGTCAATGGTTACTATCCCCTTTAGAGTTAGAGTAAATTTAAAATTTTGAGTATTAGGTAAAAAGGCTTAATTGTCTATAGATTTTTCACGCTTATCGAACAGTATGCAGTTTGTCACCGATCATGTCCGGGGTCACCAGGACAATACCTGTTTCACTGATCCGGTAATGTTTACGGTCTTCCTCGGGATTAACCCCGATTTGGGTACCGGCAGGGATTTTAGTGCCTTTATCAATAACCGCCCGTTTAATAATACAGTTTTGACCGATATTGACATCCGGTAAAATTACGGAGTCTTCCACCAGAGAATAGGAGTTAACCCGGACATTGGAAAACAGCAGGGAGTGGGATATTTTAGCACCGGATATAATACAGCCGCCGGATACCATGGAATCTACCGCCATACCGCGACGATCATCATCGTTAAACACAAACTTGGCCGGAGGCAGTTGCTCCTGGTAAGTCCAGATTGGCCACTCCTCATCATACAGGTTCAGTTCCGGTGACACACCAATCAGTTCCTGGTTGGCTTTCCAGAAAGCATCAATGGTTCCGACATCCCGCCAGTATATCTGGTTCTGCTCTTCCTTATTATTAAAGGAATAGGCAAAGGCACGGTATTTCTTTACCACACTGGGAATAATATCCTTACCGAAATCCCGGGTAGATGTGTTGTTGTCAGCATCTTTAATGAGCTGTTCAATTAAAAAACGGGTATTAAAAATATAAATACCCATAGAAGCCAGTGCCCGATCGGGATGACCGGGTACATGTTTGGGCTGCTCAGGTTTTTCAGTAAATTCGATAATACGTTTGTTTTCATCAATGGCCATCACCCCGAAGGCTTTGGCTTCTTCAATAGGCACCTCAAAACAGCCCACTGTCAGATCCGCCTCATTCTCACTGTGCTGGGCCAGCATCACCCCATAGTCCATTTTATAGATATGATCTCCCGCCAGCACCAGAATATACTCTGGATTATGGGCACGGATAATGTCCAGGTTCTGATACAGTGCATCAGCTGTGCCCAGATACCAGTTTTCCTTAATCCGCTGCTGGGCCGGCAACAGTTCCACAAATTCACCGAATTCACCCCTGAAATGCCCCCAGCCCTGTTGAATATGGCGGATTAGAGAGTGAGACTTGTACTGGGTCGCGACAGCAATACGGCGGATCCCTGAATTAACACAATTGGACAGGGGGAAGTCAATAATTCGGAACTTACCACCAAAAGGCACACCGGGCTTGGCACGCCAGGCGGTTAATTCTTTAAGACGGGAACCCTGCCCGCCAGCCAGAATAATGGCCAGGGTATCACGGGTAAGACGACTAACATAACGATGGGGATTTTCAATGGACACTGAGGACTCCTGTAACAATCATGCAGACATTAAGAATATTTAAACCATTCCCTGATTTAATCAATAGATTATGGAACATTTTATAAGAAAATACAGTCTTTTATTCTGAAGAAATGATAAAAAGTTAATTATTTATTATCTCAGCTACAAAAAAAGATAACCATGATCACAATCAACAGTTCTTATAAGCATTCTAGAAAAGCCGTTCTCACTTGCTGACAAAGCAGGATCAGCTGTCATTTATCAAACGCCTTATTCATAAAGGACTATTATAATAGTCTGAAATGACAGTATAATGAAAAGATTAAACAAGCTGCTTTCATCTGCTGTCAGATGAATTCTGGCTGTTAACTCTGACTGTTAACTTTAGTTATTACTGTTCCATCCATTCGGAAATTGAGTCCATGATAAAGAAATACCAGAAATCACCTATCCAGGAAGAACTGTCCCGAATTACCGAGGCCAGACATCATGATCCTTTTTCTGTGCTGGGTTTTGACCGGGAACACCAGCTGATCAGAGTGTACCTGCCTTATGCAGAACAGGTAAACCTGATTCTGGATGACCAGCATAAAGCCCCTTTTAAACGCCTGCCTGACAGTGATTTTTTTGAATGGAAAGGTGATATTGACCAGCTGGGCGATCATTATCAGCTTAACTGGATCGATAAAAGCGGCTATGAACACAATCATTACGACCCTTATTGTTTTGACCCGCAGATTTCTGAATTTGATCTGCACCTGTTCAGCGAAGGTAAATTACTGCAGTGCTACAATATTCTGGGTGCCCATGAGAAAGAAGTCGACGGTATAAAAGGCATTTTATTTGCCACCTGGGCGCCTAATGCTGAACGGGTCAGTGTTATTGGTGACTTTAACCAGTGGGATGGCCGCACTAACCCCATGCGGGTGCGTGGCGGCAGCGGAGTCTGGGAATTATTTATCCCCGGTCTGCAGGCCGGCAGTCTGTACAAGTATGAAATTCTTAACCGACACACCGGCGAACTGCTGGAAAAAATAGATCCCTATGCCCGCCAGTTTGAACAACGCCCAGCCACCGCATCCATGACGACAGCCAGACATACCTGGCAGTGGCAGGATCAGGACTGGATTAAAAACCGCCAGGAAGATCGCTGGCTGCACAGTCCCATGTCCATTTATGAAATGCACCTGGGTTCCTGGCAGCGGGATGATGAGGGACATTTTCTCAATTACCGGGAAATTGCCCATCGTCTGGTGGATTATCTCGGGCCGCTTGGGTTTACCCATATTGAGCTGATGCCTGTGACTGAACACCCTCTGGATGCTTCCTGGGGTTATCAGGCCACGGGTTATTTTGCCCCCACCAGCCGTTTCGGCTCCATTGATGACTTTAAATATTTTGTCGATTACTGCCACCAGCACGGCTTTGGCATTCTGGTGGACTGGGTTCCGGCGCACTTTCCCAAGGACGCTCACGGACTGGCCCGTTACGACGGCAGTGCCCTGTATGAGCATGAAGATCCCCGCCTGGGAGAACATCAGGACTGGGGCACACTGATTTATAATTTCGGCCGTAACGAGGTTAAAAACTTTCTGTTTGCCAGCGCCCTGTTCTGGATGGATGAATTTCATATTGACGGCCTGCGGGTAGATGCTGTGGCATCCATGCTGTACCTGGATTATTCCCGGGAAGACGGCCAGTGGCTGCCCAATAAATACGGCGGCAATGAAAACCTGGAAGCCATTGATTTTCTCAAGGAGCTTAATCACCTGACTCATGTAGAATACCCCGGTACCGTAGTCATTGCTGAAGAATCGACTTCCTGGCCCCAGGTCACCCGTCCCGGCTGGCTGGGCGGACTGGGCTTTACCATGAAGTGGAATATGGGCTGGATGCACGATATTTTAAATTATATGCAGAAAGATCCGGTTTATCGTCACTACCATCACGATCAGCTGACCTTTGGCCTGCTGTACAGTTTTACGGAAAACTTTTTACTGCCCTTTTCTCATGATGAAGTGGTGCACGGCAAAAAGTCCATGCTGGAAAAAATGCCCGGTGATGACTGGCAGAAATTTGCTAACCTGCGCCTGCTGTACACCTTTATGTTTGCTTATCCCGGTAAAAAACTGCTGTTTATGGGCTGTGAATTCGGCCAGCGGCGGGAATGGGATTTTAATAGTCAGCTTAGCTGGAACGAACTGGACTCCCCTTATCACCGTGGTGTAAAAGACCTGCTGGCTCAGCTGAACAAATTATACACCGAGGTACCGGCACTGCATTATTATGATTTTGATGCCAGGGGCTTTGACTGGGTAGACTGCCATGATTCAGCACAGTCGGTCTTAATATTTCAACGCAACGGCCCGGATGACTCGGTTATTATTGCCCTGAATTTCACCCCCATAGTCAGAGAAAATTATCGTATCGGGGTGCCTTTCGGCGGCCATTATGAAGAAATATTAAACTCTGATTCCAGCTATTATAATGGCTCCAATACCGGCAATGACGACCCCATTGTCAGCGAACCCGTTCCCTGGATGGGCAGAGATCATTCCATCAGTATTACTCTGCCGCCTTTAGCCGGACTGATCATTAAATTAAAATAAGCGCCTGTTAAGGAGACCATTTTGGCTAACACTAAAAAAAGTAAAACGAAAAATAAAGCGGATCCCGTATCCACCCCGGGAAAAAGCAAAAAAAAGACTGGCAGTAAAGCGAAAAAAACAGCATCTAAAAAAAGTGTCAGTAAGAAAAAAGCCATTAGCG
>JALVDE010000006.1 GCA_027009375.1 Gammaproteobacteria bacterium | reverse complement strand
GCAGAAATTTTTATTTTTAAGTACCACATCAGTGCAATCAACTCTAAAATAGGCTATACATTAAAGGACATTCATAACAATTACTAAACCATATATGGTTCTTCGATTCCTTAAGTTTTTTTTACCTTTTCAGCATCTTTCTGATCATCAGCTTATTGAACTGGGTAACCTGATACAGATTAAAAACATTCCTGCTAAAACAACCTTTATTCAGTTATACAGTGACAGCCCTTACCAGTATTTTTTAATTGACGGCAGTGTTGAAATCAGTGATGAAAGTTCAACTCAGTGGCTGATCCATGCCCGCAGTGAAAATGCCCGCAACCCCCTGTCTCGCTATCGCCCCAGCCGTTACAGTGTTAAAGCCATTGATGATATAAAAGTCGTTATGGTTGATTTGCAAACTATGCTGCAGTTTGCCAATAAGTCAGTTACAGAGGAGCCTTCCGATGAAATACGCCAGCATTATCTCTATAAACGTTTAACCAAGGACCTCAGTAATAACCGTCTGGAACTACCCAGTGTACCGGACGTAGCTCTGAAAATTCGCCAGGCCCTGTATGATGAAAACAGTAATTTTCGGCAAATTGCCAATATTATCGCTTCAGATCCGGCTATTACCACCAAAATAATCAAAACCGCCAATAGTGCCCTGTATCGCTCAATTCATAAAATTGATGATTGCCAGATGGCGGTTACCCGGCTTGGAACCAAGGTTACCTCTCAACTGGTCACCTCTTTCAGTATGAAGGAATTGTTTAAAACCAGAAACCGGGCCTTAAAGAAAAAAATGCAGGCTATCTGGAATCATAGCCGGGAAGTGGCTGCATTAAGCTTTGTCCTGGCCAAAATAACCCCCGGTTTTAACCCGGAACATGCCTTGCTGGCTGGTTTATTACATGATATAGGAGCCATCCCGATTATTACTTTTGCCGATAAACATCCGGAAATTATCAATGATGATAAGCAATTTGATTTGCTAATCGATACTTTAAAAGGTGAACTGGGTGCCGCCATTCTCTCTAAATGGCAATTTACCGAAGACTTGATCACCACCGCCCGGGAAGCCCAGAACTGGCTGCGACAGCCCGGTGAAAAACCTGATTACTGCGATATTATCATTGTTGCCCAGCTGCATGCTTTAAGCGGCAGGTCCAGTACCACAGGAGAACTGCCCCGATTAAATGAAGTACCTGCATTTACCAAACTGGCACTGGGTCAGTTAACTCCTGAGTTAAGTGTCAAGGTTCTGGAGCAGGCAAAAGAACAGGTTGAAGAAACAATGAACCTGCTGGCCTGATTTTTTTTATTTTTTTGCTATAGTTAGTGTTAACTTTGAAACCTTAACAGGATTAACATCGATGTTAGCTAACAAAAAACCAACCCTGAACAAGTTAAACACCTTAAAACATCCCTTTGCGATAACGCTGAAATCTGTCTTCATCTTTTTAATGCTCGGCTTTATAGCCACTTCAGTCATGGCTTCCGGCGGTACTGAAACACCTGAGGATATGACCGGAACGGTCTATGGAATTATTGCCCTGCTGGTATTTGTCCTGGCCTATAGCCTGGTCATAGGTGAAGAATTTCTACACCTGAGAAAATCAAAGCCGGTACTGGTGGCCGCCGGTATTATCTGGATCCTGGTGGGACTTTCCTATAACCAGATAGGTGAACCGCATGCAGCCGGCATAGCCGTTAAACACAATATTGAAGAATACGCTGAATTATTGCTCTTTCTGCTGGCAGCCATGACCTATATTAACGCCCTTGAAGAACGCAATGTGTTTGACGCCTTACGCGGCTGGCTGGTTTCCAAGGGATTTTCACTTAAAACCGTTTTCTGGATCACCGGTTTACTGGCCTTTTTAATCTCGCCTATTGCAGACAACCTGACAACTGCCCTGTTGATGGCGGCTGTCGCCATGGCCGTGGGTACCGGCAATACCACCTTTGTAGTACTGGCCTGTATCAATATTGTTGTGGCCGCTAATGCAGGTGGAGCCTTCAGTCCATTCGGCGACATAACAACTTTAATGGTATGGCAAAAAGGTATTGTTCAGTTTGACCAGTTTTTTTCTCTGATCATCCCTTCTCTGGTTAACTGGATGGTTCCCGCTGTAATTATGTCCTTTGCTATTCCCAAAGGGAATCCGGAACCCATTGAAGCTGAAATTCTGGTTAAGAAAGGTGGTTTTGTAATGATTGCCCTGTTTCTGTTTACCATTGTTATGGCCGTCAGCTTCCATAACTTCCTGCATTTACCACCTGTACTGGGCATGATGACCGGTCTGGGATTACTTAAACTGTATGCTTATTACCTGAAAAAAATTGGTCATATTGAAGATGAGTCTATGCAGAATACCGCTCTAAATCTGGAAGGCACACATTCTGAAGGAAAAAAAGCTGAATACGATATTTTCTCCATCCTGGCCCGCGCAGAATGGGATACTCTGATGTTTTTCTACGGAGTAATTTTATGTGTCGGCGGTCTGGGCACTCTGGGCTACCTGGCTATGGTATCCGAAGCCCTGTATATCGGCACGGGGGTTATGGGCAGCGGCATAACCGGAGCCAACATTCTGGTGGGTATTCTGTCTGCAATTGTAGATAATATTCCGGTCATGTTTGCTGTGCTGACCATGAATCCGGATATGTCCCTGGGACAATGGCTGCTGGTGACCTTAACAGCCGGTGTCGGCGGTTCCCTGTTATCCATTGGCTCAGCGGCCGGCGTTGCATTAATGGGACAGGCTCGGGGCACCTACACCTTTTTTGCCCACTTAAAATGGTCCTGGGCCATTGCACTGGGTTACGCCGCCAGTATCTGGGTCCATCTGTGGATTAATGCCGATTTAATGACAACGGCCATTAATATACCGAAATAATAATAAGCGATGTAGAAGCCGGAGCCCTCACTTTAGATTTTCACTCTCATCCTGACCTTCTCCCAAAGGGAGAAGGAACTATAGGTGAAATGATTATCTCAGCTGGGGGCCAGTTCCTAAACCGCTGATTTCTGCAATTTTGGCTGCCATGGAAGCACCCATTTTTTTAGCAAAACGATCCATAAAGGATTCGGTAACGGTAAAGTCCTTGATGTGTTCTGCTCCAATCACCTCCCTGGCCACGTAACTGCTGCTGCCCAGTTTATCCACCAGGCCCAGTTTTACAGCCTGCTCCCCAGTCCAGACATAACCGCTGAATAATAAGGGATCATCTTTCAGTTTATCACCTCGGCCTTTTTTCACGACATTAATAAACTGCTGGTGAATGTTTTTCAGCATGGATTTAGCATGCTCAATATCTTCTTCTTTGGGCGGAGAAAAAGGGTCAAGAAAGCCCTTATGATCGCCCGCAGTATATAAACGGCGAGTAATGCCGACCTTATTAATGGCATTTTCAAACCCAAAACCATTCATTAATACCCCAATGGAACCCACCATACTGCCCTTATCAGCATAAATTTCATCAGCTGCTACAGCAATATAATATCCACCGGAAGCACACACATCTGAAATAACCGCATATACTTTAATATCCGGGTATTTTTTCTTCAGCCGGTAAATTTCATCATTAATATAACCGGACTGAACGGGACTGCCGCCAGGCGTATTCATACGCAGGATCACCCCTTTGGTTTTTTTATCCTTAAAGGCGTCCCGCAAGGCAGTGACCACATCATCGGCACTGGCTTTAGAATCAGCAGAAATGACCCCTTCTACATCAATTAAAGCCGTGTGTTCCTTAGTGACACTTTCCAGGGCATCTTTGTCCAGCGGTGAGACAATAGCCACCAGCACACCGATTAAATAGGCCAGAAAAGCAAATTTAAAGAATATACCCCAACGGCGGGCACTGCGTTTTTCCTTCAGGGAGGACAGAGCCAGATCTTTGATCAGCTTTTGCTCCCAGCCGTCTTTCTGACTCATTTTTTCAATCTTGTCGTGAAGTTTTTGTTCATCTTTTTCCATTTATTTTATTGCACCTGTGTAAATTGATAGGTTTATTGTATTTTTATTTATTTAAGAACCAGTCCGACAGCTCACTGATACTGTCAACACATGCAACCGGCTGATGTTTCAGCAGGCTGTCTTTATCATGTACACCATAACTGACTGCCAGGGCATCCATACCCAGAGAACCGGCCATAAGCAGGTCATATTCCGTATCCCCAACCATAATGGCTTCACGGGCAGCCAGTCCAAACTCATCCAGTAATTCTTCCAGCATCTGCGGATGAGGTTTGGAGCGGGTTTCATCAGCACAGCGACTGCCGTGAAAACATTCCGCCAGTCCGGTATCAGCCAGAACCTGTTCCAGCCCCCGGCGGGCTTTACCTGTGGCCACTGCCAGCATATAACCACTTTGATTAAGAGTATTGAGCATTTGACGGACATCCTTAAAAAGTCCGGAGGGTGTCTCATTAGCGGTTACAAAATGATAACGATAGCGATCGGCAAACTCAATGATCTGTGCTTCGGTAAAATTCGGGTACAGCTGTACAATGGCTTCCCTCAGCCCAAGACCAATAACATGTTTATATTGCAATGTGGTTAATCTTGGCACCTGTAAATCATCCGATGCCGCTTCCAGGCAGGCCACAATTCTGGCCTGTGAATCCATCAGGGTACCATCCCAGTCAAAAATAATTAATTGATAATCTGCCATTTCAGTATTCTGTCTTTTATACTCAGCAATCAGACCAGTGTATCCAGAAATTCATCCAGATCATCACTTAAGGGAGCTTCGATAGTGAGCTGTTCTCCCGTATCCGGCTGTCTGAAACTGATTTGTGAAGAATGCAGAAACAGGCGTTTCAATCCCCGTGCTTTCATACGCTGGTTGCAGGCATAATTACCGTATTTACTGTCCCCTGCCACATTATGCCCGATATACTGAGCATGAACCCGAATCTGGTGGGTACGCCCGGTAACAATTTTTATTTCCATCAGGGTAGAGTCCGTAAATTGTTCCAGCCGGGTAAAATAACTGGTGGATTCTTTACCCTGTTTATCAACCCGAACAAAACGCTCACCCGATTTAAGTTCTTCACGCAGCAAAGGTGCGGTTACTTTTTTATTACTGAAAGCTGTTTGTCCGCACAACAAAGCCAGGTAGCGCTTATCTGTCTGACGGTGTCTGAGCTGATCCTGTATACCCGTCAGGACAGTACGTTTTTTAGCAATGAGCAGACAGCCTGAAGTATCCCGATCAAGACGATGTATCAGTTCCAGAAATTTCTGCTCCGGTCTTAGAGCCCGCAAAGCCTCAATAATACCGTAACTGACACCACTGCCGCCATGCACGGCTACCCCACTGGGCTTATTAACAGCCAGTAAACCATTATCCTCATAGACAATGGATTGCTCCATAAGTGCCAGCAATGAACGTCCGGGTGCCGGTTGAGGTTTTTTTTCAGCCAGGGTAATAGGTGGGATACGAACTTTATCACCGAACTGCAATTTATAGGTCTGCTTTATTCTGCCTTTATTAACCCGCACTTCCCCTTTGCGAATTATCTTGTAAACATGTCCTTTTGGTACACTTTTCAGATAGTTAAAAAGAAAATTATCAATCCTCTGGCCCGCACTGGAGGCATCAATATTAATAAAATGGACAGAATGACTTATTTTTTTGGAATTCATGTAATATTTATGTTAATTCACATTGATGCAGCAGCAGCTTGCTGTTATATTATCAGGGTTTTTATATTCTAATCATTCTCTTAGGAACGGTCTTTAATGTCCGTTTTCATAAAACAGGCCGTTAAAACGCTCTGTTATTAGCCTTAATTAGCTTAAATTTAATTAGCTTATTAAGAGTAAAGAGATATTAAACTGGAATAAAAAATGCTGTTTCTGATGATAGATCTGGAAATACTTTATTCAAGAGCGTGATTTTACTTAATTTTAGTAAATAATACGATTGTTAAATCACAGAACAGCCAGATTTTACATGTTTATTCACAATGTAACTGTGTATGTAATCCATCATTCGTAATGATGGGCAACCGGGACTGTTGTAGATATTTAGCCCTGACTTTCAGTAATTAGCTTAGGGGTTTTACTCATGGTTAACACCATTTCTACCAGGTTCAGACAATAGTCCGAAACAATACCGGCAGATACAAAGATCAACATGTAACTGTTTTTAGTACGTAATATGTGTTCCTGTATAAAGTTTACAGGAAA
>JALVDE010000005.1 GCA_027009375.1 Gammaproteobacteria bacterium | reverse complement strand
ATATTTTAGCGTTAAGTGTTAAGTGTTAAGTGTTAAGTGTTAAGTGTTAGAGCAAAGATTCAGGGCTCCGGTTTAGCATTTAATCAGTATTAATGGGTTTATTTAAAACTGATTGGCCAGGTCTTCTTCCTTGTTCATGGCTTCTTCCTGAAGTCGGTTCAGGAACTGCATTTTCAGCACCTGGGCTTTGGCTTCAGCCAGCAGTTTATTCTGTTCATCTTCAGCAATATCTTCGTCCAGTATTTGCTGGAACAGGGTCTGAAGATTGTTGACAGCAGAATTTATTCGGTGTTTAACGTCATCGAGAATATTATCCAGTGCCGCCAGGGGATCAGCCCTGTCTTCAATCTGGGACAGAGCTTCTCTCAATTCCATCTGTTCCATTAAAAATCCGGGGTCCACTGCGGTATCATTTTCACCCAGCTCGATTCCAAACAGTGATAACAGATAAATTGAGCGTTGCAGCGGGTTTTTCAAGGTTTGCAGGGCATCGTTGATCTGTGCGGCTTTCTGTACTGACAGTAAGCGTTCGCGGTCGGAGGCATTGGCAAACTTGTCCGGATGCACCGTCTTTTGCAGTTCATGATAGTTCTGGTTGAGAAGTTTTTTGTCAATGTCAAAACTGACAGGTAAACCCAGTAATGAAAAATAATTCTGAGTATCGGTTATTTTTGTATTACGGGTCATTTTAGGTATCCGGGAATTGTCTGGAGCTGGAATTAAGCTCAAGGAGGTTTCTGGTTTTATCTCCCTGGCATGGAGTTAAACCTTAAAGTTATTATCTTCCAGATCCTGATGGCTATTTGCCTGCTAGACGTTGAAACTCTCACCACAGCCGCAGGAATCTTTAACATTAGGGTTATTGAATTTAAAGCCTTCGTTTAAGCCTTCTTTGCCGTAGTCCAGTTCAGTGCCGTCAATATAGACAATGCTTTTAGGATCCACAATGACTTTTACGCCCTTATCTTCAAAGACAAGGTCATCATCATCGATAGTATCTGCAAATTCGAGTACATAGGCCATGCCGGAACAGCCATTGGTTTTTACACCCAGGCGTAATGCCTCACCTTTGCCTCGATTTTCAATAAATCGGGCAACGTGTTCTGCTGCTGCATCGGTTAATGTAATTGCCATAAGACTTATCCTTTTCTGACTGTTCCAGACGGATTGTATAAAGGTTTAACTGGACTGCTTTTCTTTGTAATCATCAATAGCCGCTTTAATGGCATCTTCAGCCAGTACAGAACAGTGGATTTTAACCGGCGGCAGAGCCAGTTCTTCGGCTATATCAGTGTTTTTAATCTGACCGGCTTCTTCCAGTGTCTTACCCTTCACCCATTCAGTGACCAGGGAGCTGGATGCAATGGCGGAACCGCAGCCATAGGTTTTGAACTTGGCGTCTTCAATAACACCGTCATCATCCACCTTGATCTGCAAACGCATAACATCACCACAGGCCGGTGCGCCTACCATGCCGGTACCGACACCTTTTTCATCATTGTCCATGGTGCCTACATTACGTGGATTCTCATAGTGATCCAGAACTTTATCGCTGTATGCCATTGTCTTTAACCTCGATTCTTGTCACTGTACCGATTCGGTAATTTTACACGAACTGTATAGTAACTTATAGTCTTACTCTGTTATTTGTCCAGTACCTGTTCAGTGAGCATTCCACTGAATAGTGGACAGGTCGATACCGTCCTTATACATATCCCATAAAGGTGATAGCTGTCTGAGTTTTTCTACTTTTTCTTTTAATAGTTTTACTGTGTAATCCACATCTTCTTCTGTGGTATAACGTCCCAGGCTGAAACGGATGGAACTGTGTGCCAGTTCATCATTACGGCCAATGGCGCGTAGTACATAAGAGGGTTCCAGACTGGCTGAAGTACAGGCAGAACCAGAGGAAACTGCCAGGTCATCAATGGCCATCAGCAGAGACTCACCTTCTACATAATTAAAACTCAGGTTCAGGTTATGCGGAACACGGTGTTCCAGATCCCCATTAATGTACAGCTCTTCCATGCCTTCAAAACCTTTGAGCATACGATCTCTCAGAGCGGTAATACGCTTAATTTCATCGGCCATTTCTTCTTTTGCAATACGGAAAGCTTCTCCCATACCGACAATCTGATGCGTGGCCAGGGTACCAGAACGCATACCGCGTTCATGTCCGCCGCCGTGCATCTGGGCTTCAATTCTTACTCTGGGCTTACGGCGTACATATAGAGCACCAACCCCTTTAGGACCATAAACTTTATGAGCAGAAAATGACATTAAATCCACTTTCATATTCTGCAGATCAATTTCAGTTTTACCGGCACTCTGAGCCGCATCCACATGGAAAATAACCTTACGTGAGCGGCACATCTCACCAATGGCAGCAATATCCTGAATCACACCAATTTCATTATTGACATGCATAATGGAAACCAGGATGGTGTCATCCCGAAAGGCCGCTTTCAGTTTTTCCAGATCAATCAGGCCATTAGGTTCCGGATCCAGATAAGTGACTTCGTAGCCTTCACGTTCCAGCTGACGACAGGTATCCAGTACCGCCTTATGTTCAGTTTTGGAGGTAATAATGTGCTTACCGCGTTTGGAATAAAAATGCGCAGCCCCTTTAAGAGCCAGGTTATCGGATTCAGTTGCACCGGAAGTCCAGACAATTTCCTTAGGATCGGCATTAATGAGTGCCGCCACATTCGCACGTGCTTCTTCAACAGCCGCCTCTGCATCCCAACCGTATTTATGCGAGCGGGAAGCCGGATTACCAAAATTCCCGTCAATTGTAAGGTAGTGGCACATTTTATCAGCGACGCGCTTATCCACTGGTGTTGTTGCTGAATAATCCAGATATATCGGTGAACTCATTAAAAATTCCTGTCCCGCAAAATTATAAAAAAATAAAATTTAGTTAGCTAAAAAGTTTTAAGCTATATGCTTCTCTTTAAAATCAACCCGCTTACTGCCAAGGGGTAGTGCACTATCCTGACGTCTTGCTACTTCCTGCACTTCCTGCTTTTCTACCAGGCTGCCCAGGGTGATTGCAGATAAAAATTCAAAAATCTGGTCACTCAGGTCACACCAGAGTTCATGAGTCAGGCAGCGTTCTTCATGCTGACAGTTTCCTTTACGCTTACAGCGTGTCGCATCGACGGTTTCATCCACCGCAGCAATAATTTCTGCAATGGCAATATCTTCAGCTTCACGGCTCAGGCGATAACCGCCTCCGGGTCCACGGGCACTGTCAACCAGACCGTTTTTTCTTAATTTGGAAAATAACTGTTCCAGATAAGAAAGTGAAATTTCCTGTCTTTGTGAAATACCAGCAAGAGTGATTGGCCCTAATTCATAGTGGATTGCCAAATCCAACATTGCTGTTACTGCATAGCGCCCTTTAGTGGTCAATCTCATTGATTCATTCCTGTTTTAAGATATTATGGCGCTATCTTAAAAAAACCAAGCGTTTTAGTCAAGTATATTTTATCTATTACTAATATATGCTTATTTTTTAGTATTTCCAGAATTCGAATCATCTGCCTTTTTATCCAGTTTAATGGACTTGTCCAACTGGACAATATGGACATCTTCTTCTTTATTGCCCGGTGCATTGCCGCAGAAATCCTGGGCCGGACAGGAATCCGGGTGTTCATCCAGCGGTGTTATTTCACAAATATGAGTCTCCGGGATCTTGATGTCAGGAAATTCGGCATCAATAGAACGAATGGCTGTACACATTTTTTCCAGCTTATCATCCACCTTGTGCATATGATCCAGTACACAGTTAATGGCATGAGCCACGGGATCGGGCATTTCACTGGAAGTACCATAGGCATCAAAGCCGATTTTTTTCGCCATATGTTCCCGGTTTCTGGCTTTAGGATCATCCTGAGCCGTTTGTTCTTTCTTTTTAGAGGAAATAAGCCGCCCGGGAATACCCACTACGGTACAGCCGCTGGGTACATCCTTAACGACTACCGCATTCGAACCGACCCGCGCACCATCAGCCAGAGTAATTGGCCCTAATACTTTAGCACCAGCCCCCACTACTACATCGTTACCTAGAGTTGGGTGACGCTTACCCTTGTCCCATGAGGTTCCACCCAGGGTAACACCGTGATAAAGCGTACAGTCATCACCAATAACCGTGGTCTCACCAATCACCACACCCATGCCGTGATCAATAAAAAAACGCCGACCAATAGTTGCGCCCGGATGGATTTCAATGCCGGTCAGAAGACGGGCCATTGCAGAAAAAAAACGCGCCAGCCAGCGCAGGTTCCAGTTCCATAAACGATTATTAAGTCGATAGAAAATCATGGCATGGACGCCCGGATAGGTACTCAGTACCTCAAAATAATTACGTGCTGCCGGATCACGTTCAAAAACGCATTGTATGTCTTCTTTCAAATGCTCGAACATTCTAACAACCACTCTCGTTCAGTTTGCTATCAATAATCACCGGAATCCCTGACGTTACGGGAAAAGACCGTGCATTTTACTAGGAATTGTCTCAACACTCAAATAGATATAAGGCTGGCCGTGATATAAATCAATTCTGCTTATGACGTATGGACTTTTGAGTCTGGGTTAAAATACCGCGCAGAATATTCAGCTCTTCCTGCTTTAGTCGTGAGCGGTTATACAGCTGGCGCAGCTTGGGCATTAACTGAGGTGATTGTTCTGGATTTAAAAAATCAATTTCAATCAGCGTTGCTTCAAGATGCCGGTAAAAACCCTCCATGGCATCACTGGCCGCATAGTCCACCGGCTGAATATTTTCTGAAAGTTCCTTCCTGCTCAGATGAGCCGTCATCATCAGCTCATAAGTCACAATTTGTATTGCAGAGGCCACATTGAGGGAACTGTACTGAGGATTGGTGGGTATATTAATTAATGTATGACACAGGCCAATTTCTTCATTAGTCATTCCGGTACGTTCACGCCCAAATACCAGTGCCACCTGATGATTACTGGCTTCCATCATAGCCTGCTGTGCAGCCTGACGGGCATCGATAAACTCATGCTGAAGTTTACGTTCCCTGGCTGTTGAGCCCAGTACCAGATGACAACCTTCCAGCGCCTGTTCCAGACTGTCACAGACGATAGCTCTGCTCAGAAGATCATCAGCACCGGAAGCCATGGCTGTCGCTTCCGGATCGGGGAAACGCTTAGGCTGCACCAGATATAAATGCTCCAGCCCCATATTTTTCATCACCCGGGCAGCCGCGCCTATATTGCCCGGGTGGGAGGTATTAAGCATAATAATGCGAATATTATCTACAGACATATTTTTCCTTCAGGTATATCAGCCTGGCACATTAGATTCACAAAACAAAGTCGAATTATACGTTGGTTAAGCTATTTTCAATAAGGATAAATATTATATTTATAAACACCAGGTATCCATTGACATTACATTTTGATGAAGTTTCAGCCACTTCGGCAATTAATCCTTCCTTCTTTTATTATATTTTCCCGCCTTCCACGATAATCATACAGCAGCATATGCTAAGTTTATTTCATAGGACAAACCGTTCCCTACAGAAAAAACCTAAAGGTCTCTCCAGTCGGACAGACCTATAGATATGTGAATAAGACTTATACTAAACCTCTATTTATGGATTGCTTTATAAATGGGGGGATTACCATTCAGTGCTATGGACATTCACAGTAGGTTCAACTGATTTATTTAGGATTATATACCCAGTAGAAGATATAACCGTTATCAACGGGCTCATCAGGATTATCGGCGTAAACAAAGCGCACTCTGGTGGACGGAGCCGTGGCGGCTATAACATTGTTTTCCTTGTGGTGCGTACCAGTAATTTACAGAGGCTTTATTAAAATGCCGGTTCCAGTGCAAATAGCGATTATGGGTCGTATGGGTGTCTATCCCTGTTCAAGGCGATAATGTTTTTGCAGTCGTGTATCCGCATATTTATATGATTGATTTTAGTTGCAGTTAATTTGGGCTCTTTGCCATGTTATTTATCGACATAATTAGTCATGCCGAGCGTTTAATCTTCGCCCAAGGTTTTTATTAGTAAAGGCATCAAAGGCTTCAAGGTCTTCCGGTGTGATATTAGGCATATCTCTTGTAACAGTGTATGACAGACTGGTCATATTTTCATAGTTTTCCAACTTTTCTATAGGGGTATCATTAAGATAGAGATAGACCAGATTTTTTAGATGATTCAGACCTTC
>JALVDE010000004.1 GCA_027009375.1 Gammaproteobacteria bacterium | reverse complement strand
TAAGCTAAGTTAATGTTTTTTGTAGTATAAATTGGGGTATATACCTATATAATTACTGACCTTAATCGGTTAATAATAATCACATAATAAAAGTGGCTATAGAAAGGATACACAAAATTAGCCCGTCAAAATTATAATAAAAAATTATTCTCTTAAAACTATCTATGCATTTAATTACTTCAATGTGAGTTCTTCAATGTGAGTGCAATGAGGATAAGGAGTGTATAAAAATGAACTTCAAAAAATACCTTATTACAATTATTTCAATGGGGGCTTTAATTTTCGCCAGCAGTTTCAGCTATGCCTCAGACTGCAGCAAATTATTTAATGCTCAGAATTACAGCGCTGCTCTGCAACAATGTAAATCGGAAGCCTGGCAATCCAGTGCCCGTGCCAGTTTTATTCTTGGTCAGATGTATGAGAAAGGTCTGGGGGTAAAAGTCGATCCTGAAAAAGCGGTTAATTACTATCAGCAGGCAGTTCTGGCCAATGATCTGGATTCTCAGATTGCCTTAGGACTGTATCATGAAAACAACGAAAATTATCTGTTAAGTCATATCTATCTGAGCCTGGCCATAGATAACGGCAGCCTGGGTGCCAGCTTAGAGAAAGACAAAGTTGAACAGAAGCTTTCCAAAGAGGAACTGCTCCTGTCCAGAGATTATGTTGATCTTGTAAAGTCTGCAATCAATCAGCAAAGACGCACATTTGCCATGAACTAAATTTACAGCACTCATCATAATTATCCTGAAACTTTACGTGGGCAGGATGCCCACAACTCCCTCAACAGTACTTTTCTTTAGCTTGAATTTATTGCAAAATACTGTAAACAGTACCTGATTACCCTGACCTCCAATTTTAAATAAGTGACTAACAATTAAATAACGATGAATAAAGATCAATTTCTGGAAATGATGAACTTTCGTCATGCCTGCAAGGTTTTTGACGAAACTAAAAAAATCTCTGATGAAGACTTCCAATATATTCTTGAGGCCGCTAGACTCTCGCCCAGTTCTTTTGGCTATGAACCGTGGCACTTTCTGGTGGTTCAGGATATGGGACTTAGAGAAAAGCTCAAGGAACATGCCTGGGGTGCCCAGGGTACCCTGCCTACCGCCAGTCACTTTGTCGTGGCTCTGGCCCGTACCGGCAAAACTACCCGCTATGACAGCGATTATATTGAACACATGATGGCAGATATTCATCATCTGCCGGAAGATGCCCGCACTAAACGGCGCAGTTATTACCAGGCTTTTCAGGAAAAAGACTTTCACCTTCTGGAAAGTGAACGAGCCATGTTTGACTGGGCCTGCAAACAGACCTATATTGCCCTGGCCAATATGATGAATGCCGCCGCCTGTATTAAAATTGACAGTTGTCCGGTAGAAGGCTTCGTAGCGGATGATCTGAATAAACTACTGGCTGAGGAATTTAATATTGATACATCCGTCTTTCAGGCGGCTTATATGGTGGCCTTTGGTTATCGTAAAGATCCCCAGAAAGAAAAAACCCGTCAGCCTCTGGAAGATATTGTCAGCTGGTATTAGCCACCGGCGGTCTAAACATACTGACCTGCACAAAACCCGGATGCCCAGGCCCACTGGAAATTAAACCCGCCCAGGTGGCCTGTGACATCCACCACCTCACCAATAAAATACAAACCTTTTATTTTTCTAACCTGCATGGTTTTGGAAGATAGTTCACTGGTATCAAGACCACCAACGGTTACTTCTGCTACCCGATAGCCTTCCGTTCCGGAAGGCGTATACCTCCATCTCGAAAACAACTTAGAAACAGACTCTATCTCACTGATATTATATTGTTTTAGGGGTTTTTCGACAGACACATTCTGAGTAAACACTTCAACCAGTCTGCGGGGTAATAATCGGCATAGCAGTGTTTTTAAACGGCTATCCGGATGTTCTTTCTGCTGCTGAGTTAACCAGTAGCCTAAATCCAGATCGGGCAATAAATTAATCTCAACACTCTGCCCTTTGTGCCAGTAAGAAGATATCTGCAAAATAACCGGGCCGCTCAAACCTTTATGAGTAAACAGAAGATTTTCCCTGAAGCTTTTAGCCCCCTCCTCACTATCAAGTGAAACCACGGCTTCCACAGCAATCCCTGATAGACACTGCAGTTTTTTTTGCTGAGTCTTATTATGGGTAAACGGTACCAGACCCGGTCGGGTCGGGATCAGATTCAGTTCAAACTGCCGGGCTACTTTCAGCCCGAAATCAGTAGCACCCATTTTAGGAACCGATAAACCGCCTGTAGCAATGACCAGTGATTCAGCCGTAAAACTCTTCTGACTGGTATGCAGTAAGAAGGTCTCATCCCCTGAAATCCGGGCAATGTTTTCAATTTGGCAGCCCAGAATAATATCTGCATGGTAACGATGGCATTCTGCCAGCAACATATCCACAATGTCCATAGCACTGCGATCACAGAATAACTGCCCATGGTCTCTTTCATGCCAGGGGATATCGTATTCTGCCATCAATGCCAGAAAATCAAAATACTGATAACGGGACAAGGCTGACTTACAGAAATGAGGGTTCTGTGACAGGTAATTGTCCGCACTGACATAATAATTACTGAAATTGCACTTACCTCCGCCGGAGATACGGATCTTTTTAGCGGCTTTAACAGCATGGTCCAGAACTGCCACCCTTCTGCCCCGTTTAGCGGCCTCTACGGCACACATTAAACCTGAGGCACTGGCACCAATAATAACAACATCATAGCTATTCATATTAATAAAAAAAGCCTGTACAATTCAGCGTAATCCCAATGGTCTATTTAAGTAAAAATAAGTGTAACAAAAATGGTTATTCATGTCTGATATAGAAACAGCCTCCTCACAAAACCCTCACAGCCTTGAAGAAAGAATTATGGAGCTGGAAATTCGCAGTGCACTTCAGGAAGATACTATTGAACAGCTTAATCAGGTTATTTTTAATCAACAACAGCAGATTGATGATTTTGAACGCCACCTAAGCCACTTAAAGACCCAGTTATCCAATCTTCAGGAAGCCACAGCCAAGGAATCCGAAGAAACTCCGCCGCCTCATTATTAAAATACCTTTGTCTTATAAAAATTACAGCTTTTTTCCAATTGGTCGCTATACTCTGTATAAATACTCATTCATTATTCCCTCTCCATCTGGGTAAGGGACAAGTTTAACTCGTATTTTCAGGGCACCTAATAATGACCACAACTTCTAATTCTACAAACCGACTGGAACTGCTGCTTTTTTATCTTGGAGGCCGACGTCGATTTGGCATTAATGTTTTAAAAATCAAGGAAGTTATTCCCTGCCCGCCACTGCATCAATTACCTTCATCCAACCCCAAAATTCTCGGTGTCGCTGAACTGAGAAATGAAACCCTGCCTATCATTGACCTGGCTAAAGCAGTTGGAGCTACACATCGTACCCTCAGTGAAGAACAGATTAAGCAAGGTTCTGTAATTACAACAGAAATTAACCGCTCCCACCAGGGTTTATGGATCAGCGGTGTTGATAAAATTATTCTCTGTGACTGGAAAAACATCTCTCCACCTGCCAAGGGTACTGGCATTGGCAGTTATACTACCGGTGTCACCCTGATTGATGATGAACTGGTGCAACTACTGGATATTGAAAAAGTACTGGCAGAAGTTCTGGGTCTGGAAACCACTCAAACAGACGATTTAGACATTCCTAACCAGGAACTTGAAGCGGTATTCGGCAAACTGGTTATGATTGTCGATGATTCCGGCATGGCTATGAAACAAACCATTGCGGCCCTTGATCGTCTCGGTCTGCAGCATATTTCAGCTCCTGACGGAAAGGTGGCATTGCAAATTTTAAAGGACTATCAGAACGGAGATCCCCACACAATGGAACCCATCAGTATGATTATTTCTGATATTGAAATGCCTGAAATGGATGGTTATACCTTTGTCAGAGAACTTAGACAACTGCCTAAATTCAAAGACATTCATGTACTGATGCATACCTCTCTAAACGGCAATATTAATATGGAAAATGCTATTTCCTGCGGTGCCAATGATGTATTAACCAAATTTGTACCGGTAGAACTGGCCGAAAAAATTGTTCAGCATCTAATAAATAAAACTGAAGATTAGAACTCAAAAATATAAGCCGGAATATAATTTTAAAAACACCCAATTTCTGATATATTTTGTCTGTTTCCAACTTTTTATATACAGGTTAAAGACTTTATGTCCGAGCAGGCAATACACAGTTCTATTAAAAACCCCATTGTGGTTATTGGTATTGGTGAAATGTCCGGGGTATTTACCCGCGCCCTCCTTCGAGCCGGTTATCCACTGTACCCGGTTACCCGGGAAATCAGTATTGAAGCAATGTCTAAGCACCTTAAAGACCCCGAAATGGTACTGGTTGCCGTTGGAGAAAGTGATTTATCCCCGGTTCTGGAACAAATACCCGTACACTGGAAAGACCGTCTGTGTCTGCTGCAGAATGAACTACTGCCCCGTGACTGGCAGGCTCATCAAATTGAAAACCCAACCGTAATTTCTGTCTGGTTTGAAAAGAAAAAAGGCCAGGATTTTAAAGTACTGGTGCCTTCCCCGGTTATCGGCCCTAAAGCTGAAATTATAAAAGACGCTCTGACTACTCTGGATATTCCTGCATGGACAGTAAAAGATGATCAGGAAATGCTGTTTGAACTGGTGCGTAAAAACCTCTATATCCTGACCACCAATATTGCCGGTCTGGATATGCCGCCCGGCAGCGATGTCAATGATCTGTGGAATGAAAATCGTGATCTGGCTTTAAAGGTCATTGACGATGTCCTGACTATTCAGAGCCATCTGACCGGCCAGAATTTTGATGATGCCGACAGAGAACGACTGATAGAAGCTATGGTTGAAGCCATAAACGGCGATCTGGCCCATAAATGCATGGGGCGTTCAGCTCCTGCCCGTCTATCCCGCGCTCTGGAATACGCCAAAGCAAACCAGCTGGAAGTTAGGGAACTGGAACGAATTGCAGCAACACTGCAGACTTCTTAGGATAGTATAAGTATTTATGCGGGCAGAATGCCCGCACTCGGGTAAAGATGTTAACAGCTGTGCAGGCTCGCACTGCTATTTGAGCATTTGCACCCGATAGTATTTTAATTCCTCAATGGATTCACGAATATCATCCAGTGCCTGATGGGCCCCCTTCTTATCCAGACCGTCAAATACTTTAGGATACCAGCGCCGTGCCAGCTCTTTGAGCGTACTGACATCAAGATTCCGATAATGGAAGTAAGCTTCCAGTTCCGGCATTCCCCGCACCATAAAACGCCTGTCCTGACAGATACTATTACCGCACATGGGTGAAACACCCTTGCCCACATAATCTTTTAAAAACTCAATGGTCTGTCTACTGGCTTCCGCTTCATCCACGGTACTGTCCTTAACCCTCTGTATCAGCCCGGACTCACCATGATGTTTAGTATTCCACTCATCCATGGCATTGAGCACTGCATCACTTTGATGTATAGCCAGTACCGGCCCTTCTGCCAGAATATTCAGTTCAGCATCTGTGACAATGGTGGCAATTTCTATAATTCTGTCAGTGTCCGGCTCCAGGCCGGTCATTTCCAGATCGACCCAGATTAAGTTACGTTGATCCTGTGTCATATCTTCTCTCTTGAAATTAAACGAATGAGGTATAATATAGTCAAAACAACAGGAATTAGATAGTTTTCATTTTATTTAGAATTATCAACTTATTTATATCGAGCATTTATGCCCTTTTTTACAACACTTTTTCTAATTATGGTTTTTCTGTCAGCCCTGACCCATTTCTGGCTCTCACTCAGGCAGATTAAATATGTTCAGCAACACAGGGACAGGGTCCCCGAGGCCTTTGCTGAAAAAATCAGCCTGGCCGATCACCAGAAAGCCGCTGACTACACCATTGCCAAAGAAAAACTGGGTAATATTAATTTATTATTCAGTACCGTACTGCTGCTGGTCTGGACCCTTGGGGGCGGACTGGAGTGGGTGGATCAATATGTCCGCTCCTGGGAACTGTCTCCCATTTATACAGGTGTACTGTTTATACTGCTGATTACATTTATTTCTTCTATTCTGGATTTACCCTTAAGCCTGTACAGTACCTTTGTCCTGGAAGAAAAATTCGGTTTTAACCGTACAACGTTTAAAACCTGGCTCAGCGATATGCTTAAACAA
>JALVDE010000003.1 GCA_027009375.1 Gammaproteobacteria bacterium | reverse complement strand
AGCTTTCATCCAGCCGGGCGGCAAAATCTGCCAGTCCCTGAAACCCCAGTTCCTCCCAGTGGCTGAACTGGTTGTCTCCGGCAAACCAGTTCTGTGCGGACTCATAGTAACGTGAGGGCGGCAGCCTGAGATGGTTTTGTGCCACGGCATGAAAATTGGCCATTTGCTCTGGTTTGGGCTGAAAACCATAAGGATTATCCTTCATGGCATTTTCCAGAGTATGCAGTTGACTTTTGTCGGAGTTTTTAATGGTGAGCAGGTACTGGTTTAAGGCATCGTACAAACGCTTTAAAAAGTCATCTCTGGCAGCCAGGTTCAGGCGTGCCTGTTCATCCAGAGGTAATTTTATAAACCAGACAAAATGGGCTGCAGGTGAGTGCTGGCTGTCACTCTTACCGGCATTCTTTACGGGCCAGAACACTATGGCCAGCCAGGTATGTTGTAAAAAAGGCGTAGTGCAGGGTAGCTGAGTCTGTTCAAATTCAGCCAGTGCCTGTTTATCCAGGGGGCGAATATTTCTTCCAATGTCATAACACTGAAAATCACAGCCAATCAGGCTAAAGAACTGCTGAATACTGTTAAGCTTATTGATTTCCATTTAAGCCTTCCATCTCCTGCTGGTTATTTTCCGTGTTCTGTGAAGTGTTCAGTGGGCTGACCAGTTTCAGGCGGCCTGAATGATAGCTCAGTAATTTTTTGCCTTCAAGAAATAATAACAGGTCATTGCCAGCCAGTTCTTTACGCCAACCGGATAAAATAGCCAGATCCCGCCGTCCCTGGATCAGGGCATTCAACTCTTTGCGGCTGCACAGGCAGGCGGGACTGATCTGATTATCCCTGGCAGACATATGCAATACTGCCATCAGACAATCAGCCAGGGCTTCCTCATCCTGGCTGAGCTTCTGGTAACGAGGCAGTACCGGACAGTCCTGATCCGGTGTCTGCAGACCTTCCTGGATCAGTGTTATTAAGGCTGCTGCATGATGGTTCAAAAAGGTTCTGTTCAGTTTGTAGTTCTGATACAGTTCCTCCTGAGTGGCTGGTGCATTGACGGATAAGGCAATCAGGGCTTCATCGCTGAGGATCCGGCGGCGGGGACGGTTACGCTCAATAGCCTGTTGTTCACGCCAGGCTGTGAGTTTCTGGATAATAGCTAATTGCTGTTTTTTTAAGCGATTAATACCCCGAATTTTACGCCACATGGTTTGTGGCGAAGGGGCATAGGTTGAACTGCTGGAGAGAAAGTCAAAATCATCCCTGAGCCATTGTAATCGACCCTGCTGCTCCAGTTGCTGTTTCTGAATGGGATAGAGTTCAGCCAGGTAGCGAACATCATCGGCAGCATAAGTCAGCTGTTTCTGTGTTAAGGGGCGTTTTAACCAGTCAGTGCGGGTCTGAGATTTATCCAGTTCAATATTAAGCAGTTGTTTTACCAGGCTGGCATAACCGATTTGTTCACCAAAACCGGACAGGGCCGCCGCAATCTGGGTATCAAAAATATTTTTCGGTACTGAACCCTGCAGGAAATAAAAAATTTCCAGGTCCTGGCGGGCAGAATGAAAAACCTTGATTATTTCCGGCTGATACAGCAGGTTCATTAAAGGTGTTAAATCTTTAAGTACGAGCGGGTCAATTAAAGCCAGCTGCCTGCCGTTACAGATCTGCACCAGAGCCAGTTTAGGATAATAGGTGGTCTGCCGTTCGAATTCCGTATCCACAGCCAGGAAGTCACTGTCAGAAAAGGTTTTGCAAATCTGGCTTAAAGCCTCCGGTGTATCAATAAATTGAACCTGCATTAAATTCCTTAGTTTAAAAAATATTGTTATATTAACTTATATTAACAATAGTTGGTAATAAGAACTCTGAAATTAGAGCCTAAATAAGGTCTGAAATAAGGAAAGTCATATGGATAATTACAAAAACATTCTCGTTGCTGTGGACTTATCGGAGGACTCAGAGCATGTCTGTCGTAAAGCCCTCAGGCTGGCACAGGATCACAGAGCGAAGCTGACTCTGGTTTATGTGGCAGAAATTTTTTATCAGATGAGTGCCTCCTACGATCCCCTGTTTTATCCGGCTTATGAGGACATTGTCCTGGATGAAGAAGAAATATTAAAAATATCCCAGACCAGGATGGATGAGCTGGTTCAGTCCCTTGCTGCAGATGAAAATATTGAGTTGTATAATAAAGTGATTGTCGGTATTCCAAAAACGGAAATTGTGGAAATGGCTGAACAGCAGCAGGTGGATTTAATTGTCTGCGGTTCTCACGGTCGAAACGGTATTGAACTGCTGTTAGGCTCTACAGCCAATGCTATACTGCATCACGCCCCTTGCGATGTGCTGGCAGTAAGAACCCGAAAAAAAGCAGAGGATAATTCAGCTGAAGATTAATACAGAGCATAAAAAAGCCCGGTATCCTTACAGATAACCGGGCTTTTTTAAACTAATTAAGCTTTAGTGATTACTTCCTGGAACCAGGGCCGTTAACCTCGATACCATTACTCATATAAGAGTGGAAATATTCCAGTGCTTTGTACTCATCGCTCTGAGCTTTTAATGGTAAGGCACGAACCTGCTTATTACAACCGCCGTAACGACGATGCAGGGTTCCCAGACTGCCCCACTTGGCACGATAAACAGGGAAGTGAGTCACATGACCCAGTGCAGGACTTAAAATATCGGCACGGATACGGTTACCGGCATTATCCTGGTGACAGTTGGCACAGGACATGTTCAGCTGGCCGCGCTTGGCGTAGAAATGTTTACGACCGCGTTCATACCATTTGATTTCATCTGGTGTGGTCGGGGTTTTAACATTCATGGGCTTGCCGCGTGAAGTGTAGGCCATATAAGCGGAAATAGCCGCAATATCGCCTTTTTTCCATTTCAGAGGTTTTTCACCATTTATAGTACGACATTCGTTAATAACCTGTTCCATGGTTTTAACCTGTTTGGCCTTTTTGCTGTAAAAAGGGAAGTTCTGGCGAATGCCAATACCGCCGTTTGCAAAGCAGGAGCCGTATGTTTTACCATTTTTAAATGGTGTATTGAATAAGGTTTCCCCTTTTTCCAGGGCGATCTCGTAAGGAGGAAATTCTTCTATTGCTTCCCAGGTTTCTCTGGAGCCGGGATCAATAGCATAAACGCCGTTGCCGTATTCATTGAGTGGCACACCAGGAAATTTTTTGAAAAAATATTCACGGAAGTTATGTAAATCTTCTTCTGGTGTTGTTGCCATAGCAGTGCTATAGGCTCCCCCAAGAACACCAGCCGTAGTCAAAGCTAATATTACTTTTTTTAATTTTGATAGTTTCATCTTAGATAGCATCCCCATCTAGTAAGTGTCTTATTTCTGACACGCATTTAATACTGTATACAAATCAGCTGGCAAGGGGGCGTTTGTAGACGCAATCCCATTAGGCTGATATTTTGTGCCTGTTTATAATTGATGGACAAAATCGGTTACGAGATCAATTTCTTCATCAGTAAGAACCTTATGACGTCCAAATGGGATCATAATAGTATTAGGGTTTGCTACAGTGGCATCATAAATCTGCGCTCTGAGCTTGGCACGATCCGGAAAACGCTGTTGCATAGCAACTAATGGCGGTGCAATATTTCCAGGTAGCTTACCACCTTCAATCATATGGCAGGCAAGACAGTTACCCTTTTTTCTATTAAAGGCAATTTCCTTACCTTTTTCGATATTTGATTTAATTCCGGCCGCGTGTACTGTACTTGAAGCCAGTCCCAGTCCAGTAATTGCAACAGCAATAAATGTTGTTGTAGATACGATTTTTGAAAAACGTCGCATCGACTCCTCCTGTTAAATTGTTTTCCCCACCCCGAGAAAAATGAATATTATGGTGTTTGCTATTTAGCAAGCTGATAGACAGCAGGAATATATCTCCAGCAATTATCAGGCAGCAAAAACCAGTTATGTTATTAAAATCTGTTTTTAAAACCCTGTTCTTCAAACATAGGTAAAAAATAACAGTATTTATGAATTATTACAATAGTATATGAATAAAAAAAGAAAAACAGTGTTAATTACTGGAAAATTAGTAAGTTAGCTTTTTCTTAAATAAATGATTTTAAACCTGAAAATGACTTTGAATGAATAATAACCATAAGCTTACAGGGATAAATACAGGTTTTTTGTATAAACTACCTAAATATCTTCTAATTTATACAGTTCCTGTTCTTCCTTAATAGCCTGTTTGCGGGCTTCAAGACGGGAAAGCGTGTAAAAATCATTATTTTTCACCAGTTTGCGGGCAATGTTTAACTGCATAATGGCCTGTTCCAGAAGACCATTAAGGTAATAAAACTCCGCTTCAGCCAGATGAGCCTTCAATAGCTGCCGGTTTTTACCATAGGCTCGGGACAGCAGTTTGTATATGGCAGGATGTTTGACATTATCTTTATTGTATTTTTCCAGCAGCTTAATACTTTTTTTAATCTGTCCTTCCTGGATCAGAGCAAAAGCATAATTTGCTGTCAGCACCAGGTTATAGGGTTTGTTTTTAATAGCCCTGGAAAAAATGGCCAGGCCTTTTTTGATATTGGCTTTTTTACCGCTGGCTATATAGGCTTTTGCCAGGGCCACGCTATAGCTGGTATTTTGCGGTTCCATATCATACAGCCAGCGTAGAATTTTAATGGCCTCTGCATATTTTTGCTGTTTAAACAGACCCAGACCGTAACCATAATAAAACTCCGGGTGGGTTTTAAGGTTGTCCGGTGTGATTCGGGACTTATAATACTGCACCAGCCGATCCACATTATGGCTGGTAATGACCCGAAGCTTGGCTTTCATTAAGTGGTAGGTTTTGGGATTTTTCATCCTGATCATTTGCCGTTTGTACTGCTCAGCGCGTTGAGTCGCCTCGGCAATCCGGTTAATGGTTATCGGGTGAGTGCGTAAAAATTCAGGATAGCTTTTGCCGGCATAACGGTTTTTACGTTCCAGTTTCTGAAAAAAACCGGGCATACCGGAGGGATCATAACCGGACAGAGCCAGATAGCGCATACCAATGCGATCAGCCTCTTTTTCATTGGCGCGGGTATAGTTAATCTGCGCCTGCTGACCAGCTGCCGATAGCCCCACAGCGGCTGCTGCACCTACATCTGCACCTGCTCCTCCGGCAGCCCCTAATAATATACCGGCAATCATACCGGCCATAATGGGCAAACTGAGCTGATTGGCTTTTTCAAAGCTGCGGGCCAGATGACGCTGGGTGACATGGGCAATTTCATGTCCCAGAACTGAGGCCAGTTCACTTTCCGTATCAGTGGTCAGAAAAAGTCCGCTGTAGACTGCGACTACCCCGCCGGGAGTTGCAAAGGCATTGATCTGCCTGGAATTAATCAGAAAAAAATGAAAGTTCTGATAAGCATCATCACTATTAGCCACGAGGGAATAACCCAGGTTGGAGAGATATTCGTTTAATTCCAGATCGTCAATAACCTGATGAGAATTGCGGATCTGGGTGGCAATTTCCCGTCCAATCTGCTCCTCCATATGAGGGGTCAGTGAGACACTGGAAGAGGCACCCATATCAGGTAGCTGTATTTCTGAGCCAAAAGCCGGACGAACTAACAGGCTCAGACTGATAAAAAGGTTAAAGAACAGGAAGAAGAAATTTTTCACAGGGCCGGCGGCTTCCATCAGACTGAAGATTGACTGTTATATGATGCTTAAGATGAGAAACATATAGACAATAAATATAGAAATATGTTCATAAATCAAGTATATAAATACCCGATTAAAATACTCGGCTTGAATTTAGTATATATTAATATATAATGAAATGCTTTTTGAAAGCCATATCAGTTAATGATTTTATAATAGATATTGATACTTTGTATAGGGGGTTCCTGATCCATGTATGGGATAAAAGAAATTGATGCTGCTGAATTAAGTAAGCAACTGAGCAGTGCTGCAGAAAACAGCTTACCGGAAAAGCTCAGGCTGATAGATGTGCGAACGCCTGCGGAAGTAGCACGCGGCAAAATTGCCGGCTCAGAAAACCTGCCGCTGCACGTTATCCCCTTAAAGGTAGAAGAGCTGGATACAGATGAAACGATTGTTTTCTACTGCCAGACCGGCGCCCGCTCAGCCCAGGCCTGTGCGTTTATGACTTCGAAAGGAGTAGATAATTGTTATAATCTGCGTGGGGGGATTGTAACCTGGGCGCAGATGGGGTTGCCGATAGGATAAGAGCAGCGTTCAGCGCTGAGAGTTCAGCGTTCAGAAAGAGCCAGAGCAACAGAATTTATCTTTAAGTTAGTACAAAATGTTTTAATGTTTTGCTTGACTGAAGACAAAGAGGATTTAAAATTTTCAACGCTGAACGCTGAACGCTGAACGCTGAACGCTGAACGCTGAACGCTGAACGCTGAACGCTGAACGCTTTCCTTTCCATCTATCTCTTTTGGCAGGCTTGTTAAACGATATTAATTTATACTAAAATACTGCATGTTAATAATTAAGAGTTCGTTTATAATTCTGAATTAACTCTGGTCGTTAGTGCACTTTTAGGCTAGAATCAGTTTTTACACGATATTTACAACCACTCAATAGACTCATAATAACGAGACGAGGGAATTTTAATGGCTAACTTTGATAAAGAATTAGACGCTTCAGGATTAAACTGTCCACTGCCAATTTTACGTGCCAAGAAAGCACTGGCTGAACTGGATTCAGGGCAGGTTCTGCATATTATTGCAACTGACCCAGGTTCAGTAAAAGACTTTGAAGCTTTTGCTAACCAGACGGGTAACGAGTTAATGGAAAGCAGCGAAAACGGTGGTAAATTTGAGTTCTTAATTAAGAAAGCTTAATTTTCCTCCTGCTTTAAAATTATTTTAAAGCTAAAAAAAGCCCGCTTTCGCGGGCTTTTTTGTGCCTGAAATAAACAGTATTTTTCCCTCACAGGAATTATGCTGTTTGTTTAGGAAAGCTTTTTCCCTCTGCTCTTGAAAAGAAGAACAGAGAGGTAAGGCTGTAGGTTGTAATTAAAACTTCCAGGTTGCCTGCACACTAAAAATATCTACATCAGAATCATAATCACCTTTAACTCTACCAGAGGCTATGTTCAACAGATTATAAGTTTCGTCAATATCGGTATCATCAACCCATAGATGGGAATAACCAGCATCTATAGTTAAACTGGACGAAGGGGAATAACTGGCACCGAAACTTAGCCAGAAACGATCATCGCCAGGAATACGGGAAGTTCTGTGCTTATCTGCAATAGGGGTTTCGTCATGGGCAATACCGGTTCTTAAAGTCCATTGTGAATTATAAGCGTATTTCATTCCTAAGGCATACCGAAAGGTGTCATCCCATTTTTCATCAACCTGTGAAACAGTAGCGCCTGAATTATCATCTACAATTTTTAACTCTTTGAAATTACTCCATGAAGTATGTGTAATATCAGCCAGAAGTGTTAATTTATCATTTAGCTGATGAGTTAAACTGACTGAAAAAGTGGCCGGTGTCTTAATATCAGCAGAAACATCCTGTTTTCTATCGCCTCCCAGTAAGGCATGCATATTACTGAATTTTGCATTACCTTCTAAAGTATGATTAATTTCACTTCTATAATGAACTCCAAGTCGGGTAGCGGATGTAAGCTCATATATCAACCCAATATTAAAGCCAAATTCCCATGAATCACCATCAATTTTGGCTTTACCATCAGACATGCCTAAAACAGCCTGGTAAATATCACTTTTAAGTGTTGCTTCCAGATATTGTATATTCATCCCAAGACCAATAGATAGTTTCTCATTGGCTCTAAAAGCAATGGCCGGATTGATATTAATTGATTTTAATTCAGAGTCCGTTGAGGTATAACGTCCCATCCAGCCGCTATCATATTCTGTGCCTAAACCAAAAGGCGCATTGATACCAAGACCAATTTTATATTTTTCGCCAAAATCACGTACATAATAGAAGTTGGGGACATAAAAGGTATCTCCGGCATCTCCACCATCTCCACCGCGGGCAGTGCTGGCTAATGGAGGGGGCAAATTTGATAAGTCCGTACTGCCTTTATCATTAAATTCAGCCGTGGAATTAATAATATGCATACCCACAGTGACCTGAGTACCTTCCAGATACATCATACCGGCAGGGTTAAAGTAAACAGTGGATGGATCTTCTGCTACGGCTGCAGCTCCGGCAAAGGCCTGACCCATGCCGCTGGCAGAGGCTTCAATAATGGAAAACCCGGACGCCATACTATTGGCAGATAATCCCATGCCCAGTGCCAGAAAAGATCCGGCAACGGCGATATGAAGTGTTTTTTTCATATTATCAATATCCCTTTTCTGTCCCGGTGTTATTAAAGTTGAATAATAAAGCGCCGGGTTGCTGTTAATACAGCTATTAAATAATTAATGTTGTATTTATGGTACATTTATTATGTGTTTATTGTATAGATTCGGGTCATTATAACCCTGCTTTGTGGTTTTATCACAAATTTAAAGTAAAAAAGCAACACATTAACGATTGAATATGGCTGAGAATAAAGGGATTTTAAAAAAAGTACAATGTTTTATATTAATTTAACATCGGTTTTATATAAAATACATGTTGTATGTGTTGTAAGTTGTTGATTATTTAATGTTGGTGTTAGGTTAATTATTGTTGTTTAAATGTATATTAGTATTAAACTATATGCTAAATATTGTTAAATCAATTACTTAAATAGTATATTTAACTTGACATCTGCCCTGAGAGTGTACAAAATGTCCTACATAAATAAAATATTGTTGTATTCAAGCAACATGCTCCGTTTTTATTTCCACCAGGAAGTAGAATTAACAGGAAGTAGAAATGGTACAGAACAATAATATTTATAAGCAACACTTTGATATACAATTTCACGCAATTTTATGTTCATTACGATACTCACTAATATTAATAATAAAGTTTTAACAATAAAGAGTATCTGGACAGCAAATTGACTGACACCAAAAAAACAGGTTTTGAAGGAGCTCAATGTAATGATTAAAAATCGTCTTCTCGCTGCATCGGTATTTGCAGCAATTATAGTGCCAACGTCGGCTATGGCTACTAATGGTATGTTTATGATGGGTAATGGTACTAAAGCTAATGGTCGTGCAGGGGTAGGTATTGCCATGCATGATAGCGCCATTTCAGGTGCAGATAACCCGGCTGCCATGGTTCGTGTAGGTAATCGTATTGATTTTGGCCTGCAGATTTTTGCTCCTGATCGTTCGGGTGAAATTACGGGCAATAGTGGTAACCCTCTTTCTGCTGTACCTGGTAATCCTTTTGGTCTTCCAACTTCCTATGATTTTAAGGATGATGCAAATAATGATGGGCCATTTTATATTCCTGAAGGTGGTTTCAACTACATGTTAAGTAATGACATGTCTGTAGGACTGGTTGTTGTTGGTACAGGTGGTATGAATACCAATTATACCGGTGGTATCATTCCTTTTAACGGCGCCGCTTTCCCAACTGAGGTTGGTATTAATCTGGAATCAGTAAGAATTTTACCAACGTTGTCCTATCGTATTAATGAGCAGCATACCATTGGTGCTTCATTACAAATCGGTTATCAGCAGTTTAAAGCCTGGGGCTTAGATGGCTTTACAGGTACCAATTCAACACCTGTTCCTTCTCCTCCAGGACCTCCAGGACAGGTATTTGATCCACAAGTATCTCAGGCGCCAAATCGTTTAACGGGTAAAGGTCGTGATGATGCCTGGGGTTTTGGTATTTCTTTAGGTTGGCAAGGCACCTTTATGGATGACAGATTAACTGTTGGTGTGGTCTATAACTCCAAGATTGATATGGATGAGTTTGATGACTATAAAGGCATGTTTGCTGAAGATGGTGATCTGGATGTTCCCGAAAATTATGGTATTGGTATTGCCTTTAAAGCAACAGATGCTTTGTTATTAGGTTTTGATGTTCAGCAAATTAACTATAGCGATGTAGATTCTATGGGTAATAAGCTTCAAAGTGGTCCTAATAATACTGGTTTTGATATGTTCAATCCTAATAACTATATGGGCACAAATAATGGTTCCGGTTTTGGCTGGGACGATATGACTGTTTATAAGCTGGGTGCAGAATATCAGTGGAATAAGAACCTGCTGCTTCGTGCTGGTTATAGTTATGCCGATATGCCGATTGACAAAGATCAAACATTTTTCAATCTGTTAGCACCTGCTGTTATTGAAGAGCATGCGACTATTGGTATGACATATACATTACCTAATGAAAGTCAGGTTTCCATGTTCTATATGCATGCATTTGAAGAAGATCTGAAAGGAAGAAACTCAATACCAACTGCATTTGGTGGTGGCGAAGCCAACATCAAGATGAAACAGGATGCCTGGGGTATTGCATACGGCTGGAATTTCTAAAAATTCCTGAAGTATGACTACAGGTCACAAAAAAGGGAGCGTAAGCTCCCTTTTTTGTGTAAGATCTGGAAATTTACGGCTTAGTCTGTCAAAATAATCTTTTCTTTATAGTTACTTATAAAACTTAATATAAAAAGAACAGGAATGGAATCAATCCAAAGGAAATAAAAACGATGTATAAAAAAACCAGAAAATTTACACCTACTCAAATCATTTTCACACTATTTGCTTTGTTGCTCAGTGTCTCCGCCTATGCAGGTGAAAAACTAAAACCCTTTATTCTGGCTTCCAATGCGCCGGGTGATCTGGCTGCTGTGGTTGCTGATACTAAAAGTAAACTCACCGCTGCCGGTTTTGAAGTGGTCGGTGAATATTCCCCTTATACCGGTGCCAATATAATTATTGTCACTAATGATGCCTTAAAGAAAAATGCAGCGGCAACGGATACTGGCGGTTATGGTGCGGTGCAACGTATTTCTGTCACCGATAAGGATGGTTCCATCCAGGTAGCTTATACTAATCCTGTCTATATGGCTTACGCTTATCAGATGAAAGGAGACTTAAGTGATGTCGCCGCAGCTCTGGAAAAAGCCCTGGGCAAGCAGGAAGCCTTTGGTTCCAAAAAAGGACTGGATGCTGATGATCTGAAAGGTTACCACTATATGTTTGGTATGCCTTATTTTGATGAACCCGATGTAGTGGCGGATCACGGCAGTTATGATGCGGCGATTAAAGCGGTTGAAGCAGGGCTGGCGGCCGGTAAAGGCGGCGTATCAAAAGTTTATCGTGTTGATATTCCCGGTAAACAGCAAAGTGTTTTTGGTGTAGCCATGACCGAAGGCATGAGCAGTGATGCCACCATAATGAAAGAAGTGGATTTTAAGGATATCCGTTCTACCGCCCATCTGCCTTATGAAATGCTGGTGGACAAAGACGGTAAAGTGTATGCCTTAAGTGCCAAGTTCCGTATTGCCATGAACTTCCCAGACCTGTCTATGGCCGGTGACCACAGCTTTATGGGCATTATGGCCTCTCCCGATGCCATTAAAGAGGCTCTGGCCCAGGCAGCAGGAGCCAGTAAAGGAAAATCTGGTGGTGGTGCTTTTGATTTTTAAGCAACAAGTTTATCATTGTGACTCTTGATTGAGTCATTTTATGCATATAAACTTTCAGGCTCCTCGCATTTTGCCAGGAGCCTGTTTTATTTTAAAAAGTGTTCAACCTTTATAGGTTAAACTGTAATAACTCTTAAAAAAAAATCGGGCAAGCACCCAGTAACCTATATAAGGTCGAACAACTTTATTTTTATGAATAAACTGCCCTCCAGCCGAACTCTCCTTTCAATTGCAGTTATTCTTGTCTTTCTTGTTTTTTTAATTGCCCTGCTGTTTATTACTAATTTATCCTTCTCAGTCTGGGAACAGTTACTGGCTAAACCCCTTTGGGTGCAATGGACTTATGGTGTTGTACTGCTGCTTGTTTCCCTGCTTGCCGGTCGGCTGATCTGGCGCTTATTATTGCCGGCAAAGAAAAACAGAACCCGGGCAGCAAAACAGCAACCAGCTGAACAGTCCATTGATAAAGTGGCCAAACGTCTGGATGCCCTGCAAAAACAGCAGCCTGGGATAAAGGATAGTAAACACTCTGAATTAACGGCTCAATCAGAACCGGACTCTGACCCTGTACTGGAACCTGACAGTCAGTTATGGCAGGAGAATGTTGAATCTTCTCCAGAGCTTATTGCATTAAGGAAGGAGCTATCTGAATTCTCACAGCGCAGGGAAGAAGCCCGTATTTATATTGCTCTGTTTGGGGATATCAGCAGCGGTAAAAGCTCTTTAATCCGGGCCATGTTGGGGGATAAAACGGATGAAAAAAATAGTTCGGATATTCAGATAGAAACTTCGGTACTGGGCGGTACCACACGCCGTATAGATCATTACCACTGGTCGGTAAATATTGATGGGAATAGCACCACAGAACAGTCATGCATTTTAACCGATATGCCGGGGCTGAATGAACAGTTTGCCGAACTGGATATATTATCCACTGAAGAAGCCGTTCGGGCGCACCTGGTTATTTACTTATGTGACGGGGATCTGACGGCCAGCCAGTTTAAGGAGGTTTCAAGACTGCTGGAACTGGGTAAACCCTGTATTATTGCTGTTAATAAATCGGATCAATACACAGAATCAGAACGGGCGTTGATTCTGCAGAATATCCACAGTCGGTTTGGTAACTTTAAAAACTCACCTGCGGTTGTCACTATTCAGGCAGGGGGGATGCGTGAATTTATCCGCCAGACACCCGACGGTCATGAAGAACGAGTTCAGAGACCCATTAAGCCGGACATTCAGGCTTTAAAAGAGCAGATTATTGCTTTATTAAAACAGCATCCTGTCAGTGAGCTGGAAGATTTAAGGGAGAAGGCTGTGGCCAGCCGTTTAAATGAGCGGCTGGATGAAATGGATGCCCGTTTTAAATATTCTCAAAGCCGACGTCTGGTTTCGGGCTATACTAAAAAAGCGGTCGTGGCTTCACTGGCTACCATCAGCCCAGGCAGCGATATTCTGGTGCAGGGGTATCTCGGTATTCAGATGATTAAGGACTTATGTAAAATCTATGGGGTTTCAGCTACGGATATCGATGCCAATAAACTGCTTGAACTGATACAATCGCGTATGAATAAGACCCTGCCGTTACTGCTGGCCATTGCCGGTAATGGACTCAAGGCTTTTCCCGGTGTCGGAACCGTTAGCGGCGGCCTGATGCATGCGGTGGCCTATGGTATGATCTTTGATACCCTTGGGAAATCTGTGGCCAGAACACTGGAAGTCACCGGAGAATTATCTGCTCAATTGATCAGTGATGTGTATAAGGAGCAACTGAGTGAAAATATTGAATCGCGTACAAAAGATCTTATCAGGCTGGCCCTCAGACTCCGTAAAGAAGATTAACCACTTTACTCATCGAATTTTTTCTGAAAATCAGGATAACCATGGTGCTGATGCCGTTCCAGCCCGAGCAGAAGAAACTGATGCTGAAATAAATGAGCCGGGTGATGAACATCTGAGCATTGCTAAAGAAAGTATAAGCCGTTTATTAAATGATAAACGGGTTCCCGAACAGGTCAGGAAAAGCCTGCAGGCGGATTTTCAGCAGGTTGAAAAAATGCTGGAAAAAATCGAACACGAACATATCCATATTTCTGTACTGGGTCGGGTCAGTGTCGGTAAATCCTCCCTGTTAAATGCCTTAATGGGTCAGCAGCAGTTTTCCATCAGTCCCCTGCATGGTGAAACCCGCCAGGCGGCCTTTGCCAGTTGTGAAGAATATGAGTCACAGGGAGTCTATTTTATAGATACCCCCGGTATCAATGAAGTTGATGGGGCAGAGCGGGAAAAACTGGCCCATGAAGTGGCGGCCCGTTCAGATATTATTCTGTTTGTGGTGGACGGTGATATGACTGATACGGAATATCAGGCACTTAAACAGGTGGTGTCTGAATCCAGGCCGGTCATACTGGTGCTCAACAAAGCGGATCGTTATACCAGGGAAGAAAAAGAAACGCTCCTGAAAGCATTACAGCAGCGGGTTGAGGGGCTAGTCGATGCTCAGAATGTAGTGACTGCTACTGCAAGAACGACAGAAAAGCACTATTTATTAGTAGATGAACAGGGCAATGAAACTGAAACCTGTAAAACCTTTCCGCCGGATACCGTGGAACTTAAACAGCGCCTGTGGTCTATTGTTAATGAACAGGGCAAAACCCTGTCGGCTATCAATGCCAGCCTGTTTGCAGGACAATTGTCCGATCAGGTGAGTGAACGGATTATGTTGATCCGCAAAGACATTGCAGATAAATTGATACAAACTTATTGTGTTTCCAAAGGTGTGGCTGTGGCCATTAACCCGGTACCAGTGGTAGATTTAATTTCAGCCGGAGTGATTGATGTGACCCTGGTGGTGCATTTATCCCGAATATACGGCCTGCCCTTAACAAAATCAGAAGCCGGCTCCCTGATTAAAACCATTGGTGGGCAGATGATGCTGCTCCTGGGTACCATCTGGGGGATTCACTTTATTTCCACTGCCCTTAAACTGGGCACTGGCGGACTGTCAACGGTATTAACTGCATCAGCCCAGGGGGCAGTGGCGTATTACAGTACCCTGGTGGTGGGCAAGGCTGCACAGCAATATCTGAAACAGGGTAAATCCTGGGGTGAGGGCGGAGCCAAACAGGCGGTACGCAATATCCTGGACTCTCTGGACAGGGACTCGATCTTGCAGCAGGCAAAAGGTGATATAATGGCGAAATTAAAAGCAGGTTAGACTCTCACTAACATTAATGACCAAACATGACTAAAGCAGAAAAAAAACTACTGACGATTTTTAATGATCTGGATAAGGATGATTGTAATAGTTTATTATCCTATGCGGAGTTTCTACTGGAAAAGGCCAAAAAAGAAGGCCGTTTTATTGAAGTCAGTCTTGAGCCGGTGGATATTCCGCGGCCGTCTGAAGAGCGGGTAGTGGCCGCCATTAAACGGCTTTCGGCTACATTCCCAATGTTAAAAAAGGACAGTATGCTTAATGAAACAGCAGCTTTAATGACGGAACACCTGATTCAGGGCCGGGCCGCTGTAGAAGTGATTGATGAACTGGAAATTTTATTTCAGAATCGCTATAAAGAATTCTGTGAGCAGAGCACTGACAAGACAATGGATAATGAATAAACTTAAAAGCAAACAAAGTCAGACTGGATTGGTATGGTAGAGCTGTTTAAGCGCTGGCTTCAGCGAAATTTTTCTGATCCCCAGATTATTTTTCTGGTAGGCTTCCTGGTCCTGTCGTTTACTATTGTTATTACCTTTAATGATACCCTGGCTCCAGTGTTTGCGGCCATTGTTATTGCCTATCTCCTGGAAGGCCTGGTGGTATTTTTTAACCGCTGGATCCATAAACGCTTTTATTCTGTACTGCTGGTGTTTATCGGCTTTCTGACAGCTCTGCTGATCACCCTGTTTATTATTACTCCCCTGTTATGGGAACAGGTCACTGATTTAATTAAAGAAGCTCCAAAGTATATTGAACAGGGTCGGCAGTTATTGCTGCAACTGCCTTCCAATTATAACTATATTTCCGAAGAGTATGTGGTGGAACTGATTGCCATGATTCAGTCAGAAGTCACTCAACTGGGAAAAGATGTACTGACTTTCTCTCTGTATTCCATTCAAAGCAGTATTACCATTATGATTTACCTGATCCTGGCACCATTACTGGTGTTTTTCTTTTTGAAGGATAAAGAAAAAATCCTGGGCTGGTTCAGGCGTTTTTTACCAGACGATACTCGCTTGTCCACCCAGGTCTGGCGGGAAATGGATAAGCAGATTGGTAATTATGTGCGTGGTAAGTTCTGGGAAATTACCATTGTTTCGGTGATCTGCTTTATTACATTTTCTCTGCTGGGACTGAAATACGCACTGCTGATTTCATTACTCGTGGGTTTTTCTGTTGTGGTGCCTTATATCGGTGCTACTGTTGTAACTCTGCCCGTGGCATTAATAGCATTTTTCCAGTGGGGCTGGAGTTCAGAGTTTGCCTGGCTGATGATAGCTTATGGCATTATCCAGGCTCTGGACGGTAATGTTATTGTCCCGTTGTTATTTTCTGAAGTCGTTAATATTCATCCTGTAGCCATTATTGTGGCTATTTTATTCTTTGGCGGCCTCTGGGGTTTCTGGGGGGTGTTTTTTGCCATTCCGCTGGGAACTCTGGTTAATTCGGTGATTACCGTCTGGCCAACCGTACCGCCGGAAAAAATAAAGGCATGACTATTTCCTTATTCTATAAATCATTGTTGCAGGTAAGGATACCCTTGTTCCCAGGGAAGGGAAAAAAACGGTTAGAGTTGAGAGTAAAAAGGTGCTGAAAAAAACACTATTTCAAGCATTATTGTTCTGGCTGGCAGCATGTACCTTCAGCAATGCCTGTGCGGAGACAGAAAAAACTCTGCCGTTTCAGGCTGGTGAAAAACTGCAGTATAAACTGAGCTATCGGGGTATCCTGACCTCAATGATCTGGGCAGATATTGCTGATGCCAGCATGGAGTTTGTGCCCAATCAGAGTACCCTGGATAATCACAGGGGGCACCAGTTTGTACTGTCTCTGAGTACAGAAAACTACACTAAAGCTGAAATCATTCAGCCGGTACGCTATACCTACACCGCTACCCTGGACAACCACCTGCAGAAAACCCTGCAGGTTGAAGAAATAGACAAGGGTAAAAGCCAGTCTCATGATTTCTTATTTCTGGACTGGGTGAACAGGAACACAGTGCTCTATAAAAAGCGTGAAAAAGAACAACGGAGTTCCGGCTTCCTGAATATGGACAGCCGTTACGTCTGGGAAGCAGATGGAGAACAGGATATCCCTGATTTTCTAAAGCAGTATCCACCGCTGGAAAATAATCTGAGCTATTTTATCTTTGATGAACTGGGGGATAAAATAACTTATTCCAGAGTTCTCGACCCCCTGTCACTGATTTATTACCTGAGAACCCTGCCAGAACAGCAGACTCAGGATAAAACGGCAGTGGTTATTGCCGATGACATCTACCTTTACCAGATAGAACAGCAGGGTGTGGAAACTGTAAAGGTTTCAGGCAAGGAATATCAGGCGGTAAAATATAAAATTAATAGAAGCGAGAAACCAGAGAAGTTCTTCTATGTCTGGATCAGTCAGGACAGCCAGAAACTACCTGTAAGAATGTCTATGAATGCCCCGCTGGGAAAACTGGAAATCGACCTGCAGGACGTAATACCAGGTAAGTCAGCAAAACAAACAGTGTCAGCGCTTTAACCTAAAAAATCAGTTGAACCTACTGCGAATGTCCATAGCACTGAATCTACAAGACTTTTCAGAACATTTTGACTTCACCCGTAGGGTGGCTACGAATAAAGCCAAAATAACCTGTAAATTCTTGTATCTTCAGCACTCTGATCATTCTCGCTACGGTTCAACTGATTTATTTAGGTTTAACTTTTCCTGTAAATCCTCAATAGCCTGTTTACCCTGCATAATCATCACCTTATTAATGCTCTGAGCCAGTAATTTCTTATTAACCGTTTTTCCATTAAGCACCATCTTTACCGGATAAGTTGAATAAGCCGCCGTCGGCATTTCAAATGTCTCAGCCCCGATTTCATCCTGCTCATAAGGATAAAAACAGGAAGCCACCCCCTGACTTTGCTCACCCTGTTTATTCCTTAAACTAAAAGAAACCCGCATCTCCAGATCCTGATACCCCTTAATAACCGGAGTATACCCCGTCCATTCAATACCATCATCTCCGACATCCAGCAAAACCCGCCCAAGATCCTGACAAAGCACCAACCGAGGATCAGGCCCTTTACTACAGGAACCAAGAAACCCACCCAGCAAAACAAACAACAAAATATAAAAAAATTTTTTACTCACAAAATTAAACTCACGACTCTATGCTCTTCCTTAACACTTAACACTTAACACTTAACACTCTAAGCTCTTTCTGAACGCTGAACGCTGAACGCTGAACGCTGAACGCTGAACGCTGAACGCTGAACGCTCTACAACACCTCCGAAGCAAAGTCCGCCAACCTGGATCGCTCCCCGCGCTTCAAAGTAACATGCCCACTATGCTCCCACTTCCGAAACCGATCCACCACATAAGTCAGACCCGATGTAGTTTCAGTCAGATAAGGTGTATCAATCTGTGCAATATTACCCAGGCAGACAATCTTGGTGCCCGGGCCGGCACGAGTGATCAGGGTTTTCATCTGCTTGGAGGTCAGATTTTGAGCTTCGTCGAGAATAATATAACGGTTTAAAAAGGTTCGGCCACGCATAAAGTTCAGGGAGCGGATCTTAATCCGGTTGGCCAGCAGGTCGCTGGTGGCCTGTTTGCCCCACTCACCGCCGTCATTATGCATGGTTAACACTTCCAGGTTATCCATTAAGGCGCCCATCCAGGGGGCCATCTTTTCTTCTTCTGTACCGGGCAAAAAGCCAATATCTTCACCCACAGAAATGGTTACCCGGGTCATAATAATTTCACTGTAGATTTTTTCGTCCAGTACCTGTTCCAGTCCGGCGGCGAGCGTCAGAAGGGTTTTACCGGTGCCGGCCTGGCCGACCAGGGAGACAAAATCAACTTCAGGATCCAGTAGCAGGTTAAGGGCAAAGTTCTGTTCCTGGTTGCGGGCCATAATTCCCCAGACCGCCTGTTTTTCGGAATAAAACTGCTGTACCTGTTCAACAATGGCACCGTCTTCTGTGGTTTCCCGGACAATGGCTTCAAAACCGGCATCATCGTCAATGACAATAAACTGGTTAGGCTGCCATTTTTGGGCTTCATCACCGGTAATTTTATGAAAAGTGCGGCCTTCCTCAGACCAGCTGTCCACCTCTTTGGTACTGGTATCCCAGAAGTCTTCTGTCAGGTGCAGTACACCGCTGTAGAGCAGATTAACGTCTTCCAGCACCTGGTCATTATTATAATCTTCTACATGCACACCAATGGCAGCCGCCTTGATGCGCATATTGATATCTTTACTGACCAGGGAGACTTTGGGCAGGTCAGGATTGTTCTGCAGGGCAACGGTGATTTCTATAATGGAATTGTCATTGTTTTTACCGGGCAGCGGCATGGAAATATTTTCGCCCATGCGTTCGGTCTGGAAAAACAGCTTGCCGGTGGCTATCAGGCCTTCATCCGACTCTTCATCAAAACCAATGCGCTGATTCAGACTCAATCCCTGGCGGATTTCCTCAGGCGTCGCACCCGAAGTCAGATCATCCAGAAAACGACTGGCCTGCCGGGCATTACGAGCCACT
>JALVDE010000002.1 GCA_027009375.1 Gammaproteobacteria bacterium | reverse complement strand
AGATCCGTGAAGAACCGGATATTGCCGAATTTGAACATCACGAACAGCCGGAAATGCAGTTCCAGCATGACGAAGTGAACCCTCTGGAAAGTGAAGAAGAAGTTGCCCAGGAAGTAGCTGAAGAAGAGAAGACAAGAGCCCAGCCTTTTGTCCGAGAAGGCCAGAAAATCGGCCGTAACCAGCCCTGTCCCTGTGGTTCCGGTAAAAAGTATAAACAGTGCTGCGGTAAGGTCAGTTAGTATCCATCTATATATCCCCTCTGTTCATTTTATCCCCTCTCCCACTGGGAGAGGGTTAGGGTGAGGGTAAGAAGGGTGAGGGGATAAATAAAGCACAAGCCGCACAAAATAAGGTTCCACTCATGTCTATCACCATCAATCTGCCTAAAATGCACCCCGTCCCCGGTTTTAAACTCGGCACCACCAGTGCCGGCATTAAAGTTCCGGGACGAAAAGATCTGGTTGTTATGCAGTTAGCTGACAATGCATCTATTGCAGGTGTATTTACCCAAAATGCCTTTTGTGCCGCCCCTGTCCATATCTGCAAAGCGCATTTACAGGTCGGAAAAGCTCGTTATTTTGTGACCAATACCGGTAATGCCAATGCCGGTACCGGTGAACAGGGTATGCAGGATGCTATGGCCACCTGTAGCAGACTGGCAGAGCTGACTGATACTAAACCGTCATCTATACTGCCTTTTTCAACGGGTGTTATTGGTGAAAGCCTGCCGATAGATAAAATTTTAAATGCTTTACCTGCCGCTCTGGACGTTCTGTCAGAAGACGGCTGGGTCGATGCTGCCCAGGGTATTTTAACCACCGATACTTGCACCAAAGGCGCCTCCCGGCAAATAGAACTGCAGGGCAAAACCATTACCATTACCGGCATCTCTAAAGGCTCCGGTATGATCCGGCCTGATATGGCGACCATGCTGGCTTATGTAGCGACCGATGCCCCGGTGGCTCCTGACATTCTGCAAAGTATGCTTAAACAGGCAGCGGATCGTTCTTTTAACCGGATCACTGTGGATGGTGATACCTCAACTAATGATTCCTGTATGCTGGTAGCTACAGGCAAAGCTGAAATAGCGCTTATTGATGGACAGGATAGTCTGGAATATAAGCAGCTAAAAAATGCAGTAACCGAGGTTATGGAGCAGCTGGCACGTGCTATTATTCTGGATGGTGAAGGGGCCACTAAACTGATTAATATTCATATTCAGAATGCTGCAGATGCACAGGAATGTGATGCCGTTGCCTATACTATTGCCCATTCTCCATTAGTTAAAACCGCATTTTTTGCCAGTGATCCCAACTGGGGACGAATTCTGGCTGCCGTTGGCCGTTCAGGCGTTAAAAACCTGGATATTGATTCCCTGGAAATTTATCTTGATGATGTCTGTCTGGTACGCAATGGCGGACGGGCAGAAGACTATACTGAAGCACGTGGACAGGCGGTTATGGATCAGGATGAAATTACCGTTCGGGTTGATTTAAAACGCGGCGCTGCTGAGACCACTATCTGGACCTGTGATCTGTCCTATGATTATGTAAAAATTAATGCCGAGTACCGCACCTGATAACTCCGGGTTCTAATATGACAGATGTTCATCAGAAACAGGAACTACTTCATGTTGGTGTTGCGGCTATTGTAAAAGACAATAAGGTGTTGATCTCAAAACGCCCTGAACATGTACATCAGGGCGGTTTATGGGAATTTCCCGGCGGCAAGGTTGAACCTGGAGAAACCATTGAAGCGGCATTAAAGCGGGAAATACAGGAAGAACTGGGTATTAATATTCTTGCCAGCCAACCTTTAATTAAATTAACTCATCACTATAAAGACAAAAGTGTTTTACTGGACACTTATCGGGTTGAGCAGTTTGAAACTGCTGGTGGTTATGAGTATTCTGACAATACCGTATCCACCGGGGCAGAAGGCCAGCGGGTACAGTGGGTACCCATTAGCCAGCTCAGGCAATATGCGTTTCCGGCCGCCAATGCGGCTATTATTAAAGCTCTGCAATTACCCCCTGTTTATGCTATTAGTGCTGATTTACAGACACAGGCAATGGCGGTTTCTGCCATAAATGTACTGCTGGATAAGTATCAGCTGGTACAGATACGTTTAAAGTCTCTGTCTGGTAAAGTCCTGGAAGAAACTATTAAACAGGTGATGGAAAAGGCAGGGAGTAAGGTTCAGCTCCTGTTTAATTCATCGATGCAGTTACCGGAGTATGTGCATCAGCAATCCGCCGGTGTGCATTTAACCAGCAGACATTTATTTAATGATGCGTTTATCGCACAGTATAAAAAAGCTTACCCGGATAAACTGATTTCTGCTTCCTGTCATAACCAGGAGGAAATTAAACGGGCCAATGATTTAAAGCTGGATTTTATTACGCTTTCACCGGTTCAGAAAACCTGCTCTCATCCTGAACAACCGCCTTTGGGCTGGGAAACGTTCAGGCAGTTAACTGAACAGGCTGTTATGCCGGTGTATGCCCTGGGCGGTGTACAGACTGATAGTTTATCACAGGCACAGGATTATGGAGCACAGGGTGTTGCAGGAATACGAAATTTTGGGTAATCAGGTAAAGAAACCGGGTAAAATAAATGAATAAGTCACTTTTTAACAATAAGTATGCCCGCCTGCTTGCACTGAGCGTGGTCATTTTTATTGCCATTTCCTTTATTCAGGATTTTGCCGACTTTCTGGATGAAAACTCCGATAATACCGTAAAACTGGGCAGTAATCCGCTCTGCGATCCCATGACTTCCGTGTGCAGTGCTTCCATTGTAACAAATGGTGAGTTTCAGCGTCTGAGTCTGTCCATCAGTGCTTTAAATGCTGCCCAGCATGAATATCTGTTGACCGTTAAGGCCAGTGGTTTTGATTTTGAAGGCATTGAATCCCTGGCGGTGTTATTACAGGAACAGGGTAATACTGACACCCGAACGGTTTTATTGTCCCCGGATAAGGAAGATAAATTAGTTGTACCGGAACACTGGGTGGCTACAGCGAGAATTGCAGCTAAAAACAGAAAAACCAGTCGCTGGATAGCCACTGTTCGTCTTAAATCAACCCAGAAAGATTATCAGGCAGAATTTATATTTAAAACAAACTAAATAATATTTTACGGGACTTCCCGTCTCCAGCGGGAGATTTAATGAAAATTAATATCATCATTTGATAAATCTTCATGATTCTTAATCGCAGCCGGTTCTCCCTTAATCCTGTGCTCCTCACTGGCCCAGGCTCCCAGATCAATTAATTTACAACGCTCACAGCAAAAAGGACTCCAGGGTTTAGACTGATAGTAATCATGCTCCCTGGAACAGGTCGGACACTTTATCAATAATTCTTTCATACTTTCCACCTAAAACCTTGCCCCTGAAACCTCTAACCGGCTCTTCACAAAGCACAACAGGATAACTGAAAATCAATATCTTTCGTACAGGGAACAGGCCGTTCATTATTAACAGGTGTCATAAAACGGACACTGAAACGATGTTTACCCCCACTGATTTCAGCATAATAATCCACATCCGCTGGTACCAGAACCCGGATTAACTGAAATGGGATACTGGTATCCAGGGACTGCTGAAAGAAACCCTGTTTGGCCGTTGCAGGACTCTGGATACTGCTTTCTCTTAACAGGCTAAGGATCAGGTTAATGGATAAGCGATAATAATCCAGCTGCATTAACCAGGATTCCAGAATTTCAATGCGATGTTCAGCCGGCTGCTTCAGCCAGAAATGATAAATTGGCAGGTCAAAGTCACAGGTGCCGCCTGGAATGGTATCTCGCTGACGGATCAGTTTAAGTAATTCGTTATGAGTCAGTTTGTCCTGGGCATTACTTTTTTTGCTTCTGAGTGTATTGAGATATTTTTCAATTTGTTTCAGCGTGTCTTCCAGGATGGTTGGATCAACTCCCGGACTGGCACTGATGGCCAGTAAGGCGGAAGCCAGACGTTCCAGCTCCTTGATTAGCTCCATGCGTAAATCAATACGACTCATAATGCTTAAAATATCAAGAATATGGCTGATGGTCGCCCGGCTGTCCCAGACGGAATAGCCACGCATAGAATAACGGGCCTGTTGAAACAGAAACTCCAGACGCAAAAGAGTTCGGATCCGTTCATTAAGAGGTAACTCGTAAATGGTGGAATCTGTCACGTTATTCAATATTTCCTGTCTGGAAGGATCATCATTGCTATAGTTGTCACTGTTGTCAAAAACAGCAATGACTAATAAACTCCTATTGTCCAATATCTAGGACAGGCTTGCAACTGTTTCACTATTGCTGGCCTATAGTCAAAGCATTTTTCTGTGACATGTTTCATGCTGGTTAAGGGCTTATTTCTACTGGTGAATGACTTATTGCCTGCCCGCTAATTTTTGATAAAATTTGTACAGTTCGTTAACTCTGGACTTTAACTGTTGCAGGGTTCCAGAGTTATCAATAATATCATCGGCCCGTTTCAGGCGGGTATTGCGGTCAATCTGACTGTCTATGATCTGCTGGATTAACTCTTTAGAACAGTGGTCTCTTTTTATACTGCGTTGTAACTGTATATCTTCGGGAATATCCACTACCAGAATACGATCAAAATATTGACTTCGTTCTGTTTGATATGCGGTTTCAAAGAATAAGGGGATGGAGGTAATAACAATATGGATATTATTCTGTTTGCGGTAAGTCTCTAACTGCTCAAAAATTGACTGATAGACCAGGGGATGGAGTAGAGCTTCGAGCTGTGTTTTATTTTCAGGAGAATTAAATAACTTTTTTCGTAGTATAGCCCGGTTAAGTTCACCTGTATCCGGTTCAAACAGTTCATCACCAAACAATTCCTTAACCTTCAACAAAGCCTGGGAAGGAGAGTGATAAATAGAACCCTGTAATAAATGGCGGGCGATCTGATCCGAATCAATCAGTTTTAAGCCCTGATCTTTGCCCAGCTGGTAGAAAATATCGGCCACTGCAGTTTTGCCGCTGCCAATGCCGCCGGTCAGAGCAATGCTTAATACTCCTGGACTTAAGCTTCCAGACATATATTACAGACCCATATAAGTAAAATAAGCCTGTTTAATTTGATCACCCCAGAGCAGGGCAATAAAACCGGCTGCCGCCAGGTAAGGACCAAAAGGAATGGGAATATTTTTGTCTCGTCCAAGAAGCAGAATTAAGCTGATCCCTACAATAGAGCCAACCAGGGCAGAAAGAAGCAGTATCATTGGCAGGGCCTGCCAGCCCAGCCAGGCACCCAGTAAGGCCAGTAATTTGAAATCACCAAAGCCCATGCCTTCTTTACCGGTAACCAGCTTGAATAATTGATATACCGTCCATAAAACCATGTAGCCGGCTATAGCACCAATCACACTGTCTGTCAGACTGATGGGCGATATCCCGGTTAAACTTAATAAAATGCCCAGCCATAAAAAGGGCAGGGTAATATTATCCGGTAATAACTGAGTATCAAAATCAATAACGGTCAGGACAATTAATGCCCAGGTCAGAATAATCGCGGCAAGGCTAAACCACTGAACGCCGAAATTCCAGGCAACCAGTACAGAAAGCAATGCTGTTGTTAGTTCGATAAGTGGATAACGAATGGATATGGCTGCACCACACTGGGAACACTTACCTCTTAAAAACAACCAGGAAATAACCGGAATATTTTCCAGTGCGCTTATCTGATGCCCACAGGATGGGCAACGGGAACGGGGAACAGAGAGATTAAAAGGGGTTTTATCTTCTGTATTAGAATATTTTGTCTGAAGCTCCTTATCTTCGAGTTCTTCAGCAAGAAAACCAAGGCAATCGGACTTCCATTCACGTTTAAGCATAATTGGCAGTCGACAGATAACCACATTAAGAAAGCTACCAACCAGTAAACTGAACAGAAAAACAGTGCTCAGAAAAAAAAAGGAGTTGGATATTAAATACTGATAAATCTCCATTTGAAGCTTAGACTACCTGGCCCATCTGGAAGATAGGCAGATACATGGCCACCACAATACCACCAATTATTACACCCAACACAGCCATAATCATGGGTTCCAGCAAACTGGTTAAGCCATCAACCAGATTATCCACTTCGGCCTCGTAAAAATCTGCTACTTTACCTAACATAGTATCTAAAGCACCGGATTCCTCACCAATAGCCGTCATTTGAATAACCATGTTCGGAAAAACACCTGTATTGGTCATAGCCTTG
>JALVDE010000001.1 GCA_027009375.1 Gammaproteobacteria bacterium | reverse complement strand
TTTATTCGTAGCCACCCTACGGGTGAAGTCAAAATGTTCTGGAAAGCCTTGTAGATTCAGTGCTATGGACATTCGCAGTAGGTTCAACTGATTTATTTAGGTTTAAGGTGATTGTTCAAATTTTTGTACTGAATGATTACAAATCAGGAAATAATTAAGGAAAAAAAATGAGTTTTTTTATTGAAGATGCATACGCCGAAGGCGCTGCTGCAGCCGGTGCTGCTCCGGATCTGGTTTCCCAGTTAATGGTTTTCGGTGGTATTTTTGTAATTTTCTACCTGCTGTTTATCCGTCCTCAGAACAAGAAAATGAAAGAACACCAGGCCATGGTTGATTCCCTGAAAAAAGGTGATGAAGTCGTTACTACCGGTGGTCTTCTGGGTAAGGTTGTCGGTCTGCATGACAGTTTTGTCACCATTGAAGTCGCTAATGACATCAAACTGAATGTACAGCGCTCTGCAGTGGCTACTATTCAGCCTAAAGGTACCATTAAGGGTATCAAGGGTTAACCTAAATAGTCATATCTTAAAAAGCCTGTCTTTCTTTTTATGCGAGTTCAGGCTTTTTTGTTTGTTTTAATTCTGCAACATTTAATACAAAGCTAACGAATATGCTTAATCATTATCCTTTATGGAAATACATTCTGATCATTATGATCATCGTTGTCAGTGCATTTTATGCTCTGCCTAATATTTATGGTGAAGATCCCGCATTGCAGGTGGCCGCATCGGCCCGTAATGTTAAGATTACCGATCAGACTCTGACGAAGCTGTCGCAGGAGTTTGAAAAGGAAGGGCTTCATTACCGCTCGGCCAAAATGTCAAAAACCGGGTTGTTGTTTCGGTTTAATAGTGAAGAAGAACAGCTAAAAGCAAAGAAAATAGCTGAATCAGCCTTAGGCAATGATTATGCTGTGGCCCTGAATCTGGCACCGGCGACTCCGCAATGGCTGCTGGATATGAATGGCAAACCCATGTATCTGGGGCTGGATTTACGGGGCGGGGTGTATTTCCTGATGCAGGTGGATATGGAAGCCGCCATTATCAAGTCAGTGAACACTTATGTCAGCGATTCCCGTTCTATTCTGCGTAAGGCTAAGGTACGTTATCTGGGCAGTAAACGGGTGGGTAATGATGTAGTAATTCGTTTTAAAAGCGCCGAACTGCGTGACAAGGGCCTGGATGTGCTGCGCCGGGAAATGCGGGATCTGTCTTTTACCGAAAAAGATGACGGCAAATCCTTTATTCTGCGTGGCCGCTTAAGCAAAGCCAAGCTTAAGGAACTGAAAATGTTTGCCCTTAAGCAGAACATTACCACCCTTAGAAAACGGATCGATGAAAAATTCCATGGTCTGGTGGAGCCGATTATTCAGCAGCAGGGTGATGACCGGATTGTAATTCAGTTACCCGGTATTCAGGATACTGCCGGTGCTAAAGATATTCTGGGTGCGACTGCGACTCTGGAATACCGTGCTGTAGATGAAGAGCATACCGTAGAAGAAGCCCTAAGCGGACGGGTGCCACCCGGCTCCAAAATTTATTATACCCGGGAAAGAAAAGAAGGCAGTCGTGTTATACCTGCGGTTCCGGTATTGCTGAAAAAACGGGTGATTGTCACCGGTGAGCATGTAACCAATGCCCAGGCGGGTATTGATCCTGACACCGGTGGTGCCAAGGTGAATGTTTCGCTGGACGGTTACGGTGGTAAACGTATGGGCGCTTTTACCAAGGACAATATTGGTAAACGCATGGCAGTTGTATACCTGGAAACCAAGCAGGAAACGGTACGGGACAAGGATGGCAATATTGTGCGTGATGAAAACGGCAAGCCTGTCGTTAAACGTCATACTACCGAGGAAGTGATCAGCAATGCCGTAATCCGCGGACACTTCTCCAATCGTTTTGAAACTACCGGCCTGGACAGTGTTCAGGAAGCCAATGATCTGTCCTTATTATTAAGAGCAGGTGCCCTGGCGGCACCGGTGTATATTATTGAAGAGCGCACCATTGGCCCGAGCCTGGGTCAGGATAATATTGATAAGGGCTTTGAATCCGTTATTATCGGGTTTATTGCAGTGCTGATCTTTATGGCGGTCTGGTATCGTAAATTTGGCATGATTGCCAATGTGGCACTGGCCCTGAATCTGATTATTATTGTGGCCATTTTATCCATGCTGCAGGCGACACTGACCCTGCCTGGTATTGCCGGTATCGTATTAACCGTTGGTATGGCGGTCGATGCCAATGTACTGATTTTTGAGCGGATACGAGAAGAACTGCGTAATGGCAACTCACCGCAGAACAGTATTAATGCTGGTTATGAAAAAGCCCTGATGACTATTGCAGATGCCAATATCACTACCCTGATTGCAGCTTTTGTCCTGTTTGTCGTGGGTACCGGTCCAATTAAGGGTTTTGCCGTAACACTGTCTATCGGTATTGTCACCTCCATGTTTACAGCCATTATGGTGACCCGGGCTATTGTGAACTACCTCTATGGCGGCAAGCGGATTAAAGAACTCTCTATTTAAAAGAATTTCTATTTAGAAGATAAAATATTATGCAGATTTTAACGGATACACATTTTAAATTTATGGAACAGCGCAAAATTGCGATGTTTGTTTCCATTACTCTTATTGTCATCTCTCTGGCTTCACTGACCATTCGCGGTCTGCAGTTTGGACTGGATTTTACTGGCGGTACCCTGCTGGAACTGGCTTACCCCAAGGCTGTTGAGCTGGGGCCCATACGGGATGAGCTGCATAACAACGGTTTCCCTGATGCTGTGGTACAGCATTTTGGTTCAGTTAGTGAAGTATTACTGCGGGTATCTCCCAAAGAAGGCATCTCCAATGCTCAGGTCTCGACAGAATTGTTTGAACTGGTTAAAAAACTGGATAATACCGTTGAAAACCGCCGGGTAGAATTTGTCGGCCCTCAGGTAGGTGAGGAACTGACTGAAACCGGCGGTATTGCCATGCTGGCGGCACTGGTCTGTATTCTGATCTATGTGGCTTTGCGTTTTGAATACCGTTTTGCCCTGGGTTCAGTGGCGGCTCTGGCACATGATGTAATTATAGTTCTGGGCCTGTTTTCCCTGTTTGGAATTGAGTTTGACCTCACCGTTCTGGCCGCTATCCTGGCAGTCATTGGTTACTCATTAAACGATACCATTGTAGTATTTGACCGTATCCGGGAAAATTTCAGAAAAATCAGAAAAAGCGGAGCCGTTGAAGTGATTGATGCGTCTTTAAACCAGACTCTGTCACGTACCATTATCACCTCCTTAACCACTTTACTGGTATTAATTGCCCTGTTTATATTTGGTGGTGAACTCATTCATGGTTTCGCGACTGCTTTACTGGCTGGTGTTATTGTGGGTACCTATTCCTCAATTTATGTTGCCAGCTCTGTGCTGGTCGCTATGGGGATCAGTAAGGAAGACCTTGCGCCAGTCAAACGTGAGGGCGATGAACAGGAAGAGGTTTACGAAGAGGTTTAAATCCGGGAGTGCGGGCATACTGCCCGCGCTGCAAAATTTAACGTGCCAGTTCAGGACTTAAATGCGGTTTGATATGCTGCAGAATTTCCTTGAATACTCTGGCATTACCAGCCACTACATTACCGGTGGTCAGAAAATCATCTCCACCGCCAAAATCCCCCACCAGACCGCCGGCTTCACGCACCAGCAGGGCTCCGGCAGCCATATCCCAGTCATTAAGGCCAATTTCCCAGAAACCATCCAGTCGCCCGGCGGCCACAAAGGCCAGATCCAGAGCAGCCGAGCCAGGGCGTCGAATGCCGGCAGTCATAGGGAATAAGGCTTTAAAGGTGGCCAGGTAGGTATCCAGATGCTGTTGATCCTTAAATGGGAAACCGGTGCCAAGTAAAGCACCTTCAAGACCTCGTTGTGTCGATACCCGGATCCGGCGATCATTAAGCATGGCGCCTTCACCCCGGCTGGCGGTAAATAATTCCTGGTTGACAGGGTTAAAGATCACGGCCTGGGACAGACGGCCGTTTTGTTTAAAGGCAATAGAGACGGCAAACTGGGGAAAACCATGCAGAAAATTGGTGGTGCCGTCCAGAGGATCGATTATCCATTGAAAATTCGGATCGCCGTCCAGTTCGCCGTTTTCTTCGGCCTTAATGGAATGATCAGGGAAGGAACTTTTAATGGTTTCGATAATGGTTTGTTCAGCCTGACGATCCACATCACTGACAAAATCATTGGCAGCCTTGGTCGTAATTTTCAGGCTGTCTACCTTATCCATGGAACGGAAAATAACAGTACCGGCAGCGCGGGCAGCGCGCACAGCAATGGTCAGTGTTGGATGCATAATCAATCTCCACAACCGGTAACTGGAAGTTAGCGGTTGATAAAAGTACAGTAAAAAATAAAGAGCAATTTAATCCTCTATTCTAACATCATTCCCTGTTAAAATTAATGTCTGTATCTGAATGTTTAAATTGTAGTTCAAACGGGTTTTTAAATTTTTTCCAAACCCGATTGATATCCATCTTAGCTTTACGTTAAAATAATCCCCGTTGAATCACCCGGATGATGAATCAACTCTGAACCCCATAACAGACCACGATAAGGATATCACCATGTCAAGCACGGCCCCGGTTACCTCCGGCAACACTCAGCGTCTGACCCTGGACATCAGTAATTGCCCTGAAGAAACCCGCATATTTGAACTGAGCGGCCAGCAGGCCATGTCAGCGCCTTATGAACTGACGGCCCGGTTTATCTGCCCCATACCTAACCTGAATCTAAAAAAACTTATCCGTCAGGCGACCGTTATAAATTTTTATTATAAAAACGAATCCCGCTATTTTCATGGCATTATCAGCGATGCCTCTATGGACGGGGAACTGGGACAGTCTTATCAGTACACCATAACCCTGGTACCCAAACTGTGGTTTATGAACTACCGCACCAACTGCCGGATATTTCAGCACCAAAGCGTAACAGACATTGTCACCACCCTGCTTAAGGAAGCCGGTATGACCGAGCAGGAATACCACTTTCGTTTAAAAGAGCGCTACAAGCCCCTGAACTACACCGTTCAGTTTAACGAAAGCGACCTGACCTTTATCAGCCGCCTGCTGGAACGCCACGGTATCCACTACCACTTTGAACACCAGAGCGACAAACACTTACTGGTCTTTGCCGACACCAATGAAGCCTTACCCAAAATACAGACCGAACAGGGCAGCCGGGTAGAGCTGAGCCCGCGCAACGGTCTGGAACCAGAGTACGCCACCTGCGAGCAGTTCTCCCTGGGTTCACGCATCGGCTTTGACCGGGCCAGCCACATTGGTTTTGACCTGACCCGGCCGGGTCAGATGCTTGACCAGTCACAATCGATTGATGAAAGCCCTAATCTGGAACACTACAGCTTTCACGAACACCTAAGCTTTGACAACGCCGATACCGGCCAGCACTTTATCGACCAGAGCCTGCAGGCCTATAAAGCCTGGAGTCACTTTGCAGACACCCGCAGTGATATTATCCAACTGGAACCGGGCTGGCGCTTCAGCCTTGTTAACCACCTGCGAGCCGACTTTAACCAGCGCTACCTTATCCATAACATGACCTTCAGCATTAAACAGGACGGTGCCCTGGAACAATACAGCGGCAGTGGTAACAGCAGTGCCAGCGGCGGCTTTCACTACCACAACCACGCCCATCTTATCCCCGATTCTGTCACCTACAAACCACTGCACCTGACCCCCAAACCCCAGCTGGACTATCAGGACGGCGTTTTTGTCACCGGCCCTGAAGGCGAAGAAATCCATACCGATAAATACGGGCGTATCAAGGTTCAGTTTCCCTGGGACAGAGAAGGCCAGAACAACGAACACAGCTCCTGCTGGCTGCCGGTCAGCCAGAGCTGGGCCGGCAACCAGTGGGGTAAAATCCACATTCCCCGTATTGGCCATGAAGTGCTGGTCAGCTTTATTAACGGCGACCCCGACCAGCCCATTGTGGTCGGCTCTTTGTACAACGGCCGTAACCGCCCGCCTTACAAACTGCCCGAACACAAAACCCGCAGTACCACCAAAACCAACAGTTCCAAAGGCGGCAAGGGCTACAATGAAATCCGCATAGAAGACAAAAAAGGTCAGGAACAGATGGCCGTCTTTGCTGAAAAAGACATCGACAACCGGGTCAAACACGACCGGCGTGAACACATTGGCCGCGACCGTCATCTGGTGGTG